>CADBLN010000165.1 GCA_902795525.1 uncultured Erysipelotrichaceae bacterium
TGGTGCCGCTTTTTGGTAAATCCTTAAGAAGATTTGCCACAAATTCCTTACGACAGTCTCCATCACCAATATATTCATAATGGGATACTTGCCCATCTTCCTGATAGACGTGTATAGAATACTGAAAAGGCAGCACCTCTAAAGGACTCATTCCATCATAAGGCGGTATTGCATAAAGGTCCCATTCAAAATCAATAAATGAAATTGGAAATTTACTGTTAGAAGTTAACCAATTGTTCAAAGCTAGTTTATCGTAATATAATCCACCTAATTTACTGGCCATTACTTGCGCATATTGTTGCTTTGTTCCTTCTATTTTGAGCATATCTACTTGAGATAAATACTTAATACCATCTTCATACATTTCATATTTATGCTGTGAGCCAACTAATTTTAAGATACTATCAGTTGGAAGATTTTTTTCCTCGGGAAAGCAAATATCATAGTATTTACATTTGTTTTTACTAGTGCACTTACTGCTCCTATTGTAAGAGATGTCGTCCGAATCAAAATGCAACAAAGCATCCAATGAAGCATCAACATTAAATAAGTTTTCTTCAATATATTCTTTAATATTTTGCCCCTGTTTACCAGTAGGAGTATAAAAACTATCAGTTATTGTCCATAATTGTTGATCATCCAATTCACCCTCTCTTTTATAGGCTGGGTTTAAATGGATTATATAGATATTGTTGATGCTAATGTTTAATCTCTTAAGTACAGAAATGCACCAAGATATGTTGTTTGAATCGTTGTTAGTAGGGTTTAAATTTAGTAATGAAAAATATATGTCATAGCCATTTTTAACCTTATTAATAAAAGGTATTTTAATTCTTAGTCCACGATACACAAAACGAGCATTTATTAACCACTCAAATCTTTTAAATGCATCAAAAGTGTCCTCATTATTTTCATTTGGAACACCCTCATAATAATTATATATACCCAGTTTCTTTATTAAACTATCCGTTGTCTTGATATTGATATTGAAATAAGGAAAAGGCTTATATTCGTCTTTTAATGATAATTGATAAAGTCTTGGACACTTCAAGAACTTTTGCACATCAGTTATATGCATATCTATCCCTCAAGTATATTTTAACATATTAACTTAAAGATAAGTCATTTAAATATAGAAAAAGAAGCTAACCAAAGCTTCTCTTTTAAAATAAACTCAAATTAATTTAAAGCGTCTTTCAAAGCTTTTGCAGGTTTGAAAGCAACAGCATTCTTAGCAGCGATTGTAATCTTTTGCTTAGTTGCTGGGTTAATACCTTCATGAGCTGGTTTATGTTTTACAGTAAATTTACCGAAACCACTAAAATCAACAGTATTACCTTTCTTTAGTTGCTTGCAAACTTCATCTAATAAGAATTGAACTTGTTCACCAGCAGCTTTTTTTGTTAAATCAAATTCATCTGCTAATTTTTCAGCTAATTCTTTTTTATTTACAACTTCAGCCATAGTTTTTTCCTCCTATAAACATTATACACAAAACTCAAAAATATTCAATAAATAAAGGCTGATTTTAAACTTTTGACAATGCTTTTTTATTCAGATTTTAATTCTCTATTCATCAATCTTTTTATTGCTTTCTTAGGTTCAAAATTATTGAATAATACATCAAATAATTCGTTGGTAATTGGCATTGAAACATTTAGCAATTCAGCTTCATGTTTTATTATTTTACATGCTTCAACACCTTCAACAGTTTTGGTGTTAGTCTGCCAGAAGATTTTAGAGTTGTTTTCTTTACCAATTAAATAACCTGCTTGCCAGTTTCTAGAATATTGAGAGGTACAGGTAACAATTAAATCTCCCATACCGCATAGACCCATAAACGTCTCTATTTTTCCACCTTTGGCTACTCCATATCTTGCCATTTCTGCTAAGCCTCTTGTCATTAAAGAAGCTTTGGCATTATCCCCTAATCCTAATCCATATAATATTCCGCTAGCAATGGCGATAATGTTTTTTAAACCAGCCGCATATTCACAACCGATTAAATCGTTATTTCTATATACTCTAAAGTAATCGTTAGAAAACATGTTCTGAACTATTTTTGCAGTTTCATCATTTTCAGAAACAGCGTTAATTGTAGTCAGTTTTCTTAAGATTACTTCTTCTGCGTGAGATGGTCCTAATAATGCACAATATCCATTTATTTTAGATTCATCAAGATTTGCGATTACATCAACTGATAAACGATGATAATTTTCTGGATTAAAACCTTTTGCTACATTAATAATTAACATCTTCTTATTTATCACTTCGTTTATTCTTTTTGTCACATTAATGCATGCAGAACTAGGAACTGCCAGAAGTATACAATCGCAGTCATTAATTAACTCAAATGATGTGGTTGCTTTAAGATTATCAGATAATACTAAATCACCAAAAAACTTACTATTTTTATGATTTAAATTTATATCATTAATTTCCTCATTATTGACACCATAAATAATTGTTTCAATGCCATTATCGTTTAAAACATTTGCTAAAGCTGTTCCCCAACTTCCAGAACCTACAACAAAAACTTTCATATTAGTTCTTCTTTCTAGCAATGATATTAATTGGATTGCCATCAAACCCAAAGGCTTCCCTTAGCCTATTTTCAAGATATCTTTGATATGAGAAATGAAGCAATTCAGGATCATTAACAAATAACACAAAAGTTGGTGGAGCTACGGATACTTGTGAGGCATAGTTTATGCGCAGTTTTCTTCCATTATGAGCAGGTGGAGGTGTTGTAATCTGTGCATTAATAATAACTTCGTTTAATAATGCTGTTGAAACTCTTAATTGACCATAGTCGTAAACTTCATCGATTAAAGGAAATAATGTATTAATTCTCGACTTATTCTTTGCCGAAACAAAGGCAATTGGAGCATAGTCTAAATAAAGAAATTGATTTTTAATCTCCCTCTTTATTTTTTCCATCGTATTTTGATCCTTTTCTATCAAGTCGTACTTATTATATACAATTATAATACCCTTGCCTGCTTCTTTAGCATAGCCAGCAACATGTTTATCTTGCTCGGTTATACCGGTTGAAGCATCAAGCAACAATAAAACAACATCACAATTATCTATTGCCTTCATCGCTCTTAAAACAGAATACTTTTCGACATCTTCGTAAACTTTACCTTTTTTACGAATTCCAGCTGTATCTACCACTACATAGGATTTGCCATTTCTTTCAAATCTTGTATCAATGGCATCTCTAGTTGTACCTTCAACATCACTAACAATTACTCTTTGGTTATTTAAA
>CADBLN010000166.1 GCA_902795525.1 uncultured Erysipelotrichaceae bacterium
CACCAAAAGATATGTAGGTACCATCAGCAGTTACAGTATAGTAGCGACATTGTCCTTGTACTATGTAGTAAAGATAGTTAGATGGGGTGCCTTCCTCGATTAGAATTTCACCATTTTCAGCATATATTAATTCAACTATTTTACTAATGTCATGAGAAAAATATGACTGAAAACCAGTTTCAATAAGTAGTGAGTTTATCCTTTGTTTATTATCGATTATTCTCATGTTTATATTTTACAAAAAAATATGACATATGTCATATATTAAGAATTATTAATATTGCTAATATACAATTAGATAAAGTTCAATGGAGGAGAAAATAATGAAGAGATTTTTAAAGGTTGTTCTTATCTTAACAATGGTTCTTTCATTAGTTGCCTGCAATAAGAGTGGTAATGATGAAGAAAACAAATACGCAAATCTTAAGATTGCGATGGTATCTGATACTGTTGGTACAGATCAATTCATTCTTCAAGCAAAAAACAAGCTGGAAGAAATGGCAAAAGAGTATGGCTTTACAGCAACAATAATTGAATGTGCCAACACTGATGACTGGTCACAGAAATCACGTAATGCTTGTGAGCAAGGTTACAATCTGCTTGTTGGGGTAGGTTGGACAGGTGCAGCTCCATTAAGTGAATTAGCAAACGAATTTCCAAATATTGAGTTTGGAATCATTGATACAGTAGCTGAAAACGACCGCATAATGAGTATTAACTTCAATACTACTGATGGTTGTTATGTCATGGGAGCAATGGTTGCAACAGCATTCCCAAATGATACAAAATTTGGTTACATTGGTAACTTCAAACAACAATCTAATTTTGAATATAAATATGGATTTATGGAAGGCGTTAAATCAGTTAATCCAAACGCTACATTTGTTTCAGCATACGCTGATACCTATGGTGACACCGCAGCTGTTTACAACAAGGCAGTTGAAGTTGCAGCAGCTTTAGGTGATGAAGGACACTTCATCATGGGTTCAGTTGCGAATGCAGCAAATGCCGGTATTTATCAATATGCATTGGAAAGGGCTGCTGAAGGCAAAAACATTTATACTTCAGGATTGTCTGTTGATTCAACTACAAAGGATAATCCATACATCATTACTGGTTTAACAAAGAATACTGCAATTCCAATGGAAACAATTGTCAAAGACTTCTTGGAAGATGGAAAAGTCACAGGAGGTAAAACAACCTTAGGTGTTGTTGAAAATGCATTCTGCGTAGTTGGTGTTAACTTTGACGCAAATTATAGGAATACTGAAATAATGACTGATGAAGTAATTGCTGCTGGTAAAAAGGCAAATGAAGACTTGGCAAATGGTACAATTAAATTACCATATGTAATGGAAGACGATTACAAGGAATAATAAATAACTGATAACTATGTGGCCTAAAGCCACATAGTTATTTGAAAGGGACAGAATATGAAATTGCAGATGAGAGACATTGTAAAAACTTATGGCAATGTCATTGCAAACAATAAAGTTAATATAGATTTAAATGATGGAGAAATACTGGCTATTGTTGGTGAAAATGGTGCAGGTAAATCGACAATCATGAAGATTTTATATGGCTTGGAAAAACCTGATTCTGGTGAAATATTCATAGATGGTAAAAAAGTTAATTTTAAAAGTCCAATTGATGCCATGAAACATAATATTGGAATGGTTCAACAACATTTTATGTTGTTTGGTTCAATGACTGTAGCTGAAAACATCGTATACAATAATGAAATTAAGAAAGGCATCTTTTTTGATAAAAAAGCAAACATTCAAAGAGTGCAAGAATTATCAAATGCTTATGGCTTAAAAGTAGACGCCAATGCGATAGTTGATGATTGTCCTGTGGGAACACAACAACGTGTTGAGATTTTAAAGACGCTTTATCAAAACGCAAGTGTAATTATCTTTGATGAGCCAAGTGCAGTGCTGACACCAAACGAGGTTGATGAATTATTAAATACAATAAGAAAATTAGCGGAGTCTGGCAAAAGCATAATACTTATTACACATAAGCTTAATGAGGTTATGGCTGTTGCTGATAGAGTGGTGGTCATGAGGGCTGGAGAAGTAGTCGCAAACCTAAACAAGGCAGACACTACCATTGATGAGATGTCATATCTTATGATAGGGCGGCAAACAGTAGATTTAAAACTAAGAAGCCAGAATGTAGGTGAACAAATACTAAAAGTTGAAAACTTGCAAATGGGATCAGCCAATGGCAAGAAAGTCTTAAATGGAGTCAGCTTAGAAGTTAATGCAGGTGAGATTGTTGGCATAGCTGGAGTTTCTGGAAATGGCCAGACAGAGTTGATTAGATGTATTACTGGTTTAGAAAGAAACTATGTTGGCAAAGTATTTGTGTGTGGGAAAGATGTATCTAATCAAGGAGTAAATGTTGTTAGATCAGCAGGTCTTTCAAACATCCCTGAAGACCGTTATGTCTGGGGAAGTGCGAGAAACGCTTCTCTTTTAGATAATTTTTTGATGGGTGAAGAAGATAGCGAGAAATTCTCTAAGCATGGAATACTAAAACAAGCGGAAATTAAAAAATATGCAGAGGGCTTAATACAAGATTATTCTATTAAGGTTGATAATAGTAAACAAAAAATACAGGAGCTTTCTGGTGGAAATGCTCAAAAAGTAATAACGGCAAGAGAAATTGAAAGAGATTGTCCTGTCACCATTGCTTGTGAACCAACCAGGGGCATTGATATTGGAGCAATGGAGTTTGTTCACGAACGTTTGGTGAATAAAAGAAACAATAATGGGGGAATTCTATTGGTTTCCAGTGAATTGAGTGAAATACTGAAACTGTCTGATCGCATATATGTTATGTATAATGGGAAACTAAATTATGAATTTAAGCATGGGGAAGTTGATGAAAGAAAACTTGGTCAGCTAATGCTAGGAGGAACTATTAATGAATAAAAAGATA
>CADBLN010000167.1 GCA_902795525.1 uncultured Erysipelotrichaceae bacterium
GCATGTTCCGAATATATGCTCATTGTTTACACCTCCCAATTGGATTGTAGTTTATTTTTCGGATTTTGTTGTCTTTTTTGCACTAGTTTTTTTTGTTGTGCTTTTCTTCTTAGGTGTTTCTTCGGCTTTTTCCTCTTTGTCAGCACTCTTCTTTGCCGGCTTCTTATTCTTGAAACTATCTAAAGCCATACGCATCTTTAAATCATCACTTAAGTAACTAGCAGGCACAATTTCCTTTATTTGTGCTACATCCATATTGTATTCTTTTGCCATTGCTTCATATTCTTCGTCAACATCCTTCTCGGATACTTCAATCTTTAAATCATCAGCAATAGCTTCTAAAATCAATCTAATTTTTACTTTCTTTTCAGCTTCTGGAACTAATTGCTCTTTAAAGCCCTTTTCATCTGTACCAATAATGCGATAGTACATATCCAAAGTCATACCTTGTTGCTGGATACGACTAGCATAAGTGTTAAAAGTGTCTTCAACTTCATTGTTAATCATAACTTCTGGAATATCCACTGAACAAATTGCACTTAAATCATCCAACAGCTTATTAGTAGCTTTCTCTTCAGCTTCAGCTTTACGTTGAGTGGTCATTTGTTCTTTCAGATACTTTTCTAATTGATCAACTGTTTTAACCTCTTCATTAATGTTAACTTCTTTGACAAAATCGTCATTAACTTCTGGTAAGACTTTTTCCTTAATTCCATCAACCTTAACATGGAAAACGACGTCTTTACCAGCTAGTTCCTTAGCGCCATAATCTTCAGGGAAAGTAACATTTATGTCTTTTTCTTGTTCTGCCTTCATGCCAACTATTTGTTCTTCAAATCCTGGTATGAAACTGCCTGAGCCAATTTCTAATGGATATTCATTACCTTTTCCACCCTCAAAGGCTTCCCCATCCAAGAATCCTTCAAAGTCAATAACAGCAATATCTCCGTTTTTAACCTTACCGTCTTCCTTTAGTACTTCTTCAGCATGATGTTGACGTAAATGTTCGATTTCATGGTCAACATCTTTCTTTAATACAGAAACTTTTTCTTCTTCATATTTAACAGCTTTATAATCACCCAAAGTAACTTTTGGATAAACTGTCAGTTTAAACAAAAGTGCAGCTTCAGAATTATTGACATTTTCTACATCTAACATAGGTCTATCTACTAAACGAATTTCTGGGAATTCATTTAAACCATGTTCAAGAGCTTCCTGAGCAACCAAATCGATTGCCTCAAACCAGATTTCTCTTTCACTAACTTGTTTTCTCACTAAATCTAATGGTGCTTTACCAGTTCTAAAACCTTTTATTTGAATGTTGTTAGCAACTTTTTTAAAAGCCTTTTCATTAGCGTTTTTCCATTGTTCACCATCTACGGTGACTTTTAATTCTGCTAAACTATTTTCTTTGGTTTCATACAATGCTTTCATAATATTTCTCCTTATACATCGTGTTTATTATACTAACTTTTAAATGATATTATCAACTAAATAACAATGTCTTCAATTCTGCTTGAATCTATTCCTTTTGCTAACGCAAACTTATTCCAGCCTTCAATGTCGTCATATAGTTTATACATATACTTAACGATTCGATAACTCATTGTTAAATAATCATCAACAATACTCTGTGGATACTCAAGATAGGCATACTGAATTAGAACTTGTCTACACTGTTGTAAGAAACTAGGGTTATGGTTTTCAAACAACTCGCCCATATACTGCCAAGCTTGTTGGAGTGTGTCATCCGCAAGTGGAGCTCGCATCTCACTAGGTATCACTGTATATCTGGTAGCTTGGTGAATATAAGTTAGCGGTGTGGAGACTTGTTGCTGCATGCATAACTCCAACAACAAAGAAACAACCAGTCTATCGCTTTGAGGATTAATCAAGTATTCTTGAATAGGTTCCAAGTAATTCCTGATATTACTTTTACCAAGAGAGTCTAGCGCTTGATAAACTTCGTCAGGTTTTCCTTTAAGTGCTTTTTGTATTTCTTCGACAGTTAAAAGCGGTAGTTTTTTTTCAACTTTAAGCTGTTGTTCTAATTCAACCTCTAAGCTTTCAAGCTCACAAAGAACATGCGCAGGAACATATGGCATCCTTAACTCTTCAACAACTAAATCATATGCTTTCTGATACTCTTGTTGCTGCATCAATGCTTTTAAGTTTTCAAGTAACTCTTCGTAATAGTTATTAGCCAAATGCTTTTGCTCCCTTCAGCATATTGTATTATATGCTTCTCCTTTAGCACTGTCAATACCGGAGTGCTAAAACTGTTGAATAGTACCTTAGTTTGGGTTATATTTATTGTGGTGATGAAAATGAAGAATAAGATAATATTAGTACTGTTGATAGCAATCACAATCATGGCTTGTTTTATTGGAGGTTTCTTGTTTGGTTCAAACAAAAAGGACAATACAATTGATAGTGTTAGCATTGAACAATCTATAAATGAATTACAAGAACTTGCCACCATAGAGTATTGCTACACAAATATGGGTAAATTTGAAAACGCTAAAGAGTTTTATGGATATACCATTCCCTTTACCACCTCAAAATTCATCATTAGTTATGACGGGGTCATCAAGGCAGGAATAGACTTATCCAAAGTTAAAGTACAAGTAAGTGACAATAAAGTGATTGTCAACATGCCACAAGCTGAAATCCTCTCTCATGAAATTGATTATGATTCTCTGCAAATTGTGGATGAAAACTACAGCATATTTAATCCACTAGTCATTACTGACTATAATCAATTCTACAATGATCAATCAAAAATCATGGAAGAGAAAGCTATTAATAAAGGC
>CADBLN010000168.1 GCA_902795525.1 uncultured Erysipelotrichaceae bacterium
AGTGAATTATCGTGATACAAATGGAAAGTTTAAAAATAGACAGCAACTATTAAATGTTAAGAAACTTGGTGAAAAAGTATTTACTCAGTGTGCAGGTTTTTTAAGAATTCAAGATGGTGAGGAACCACTTGACCAAACTTCAATTCACCCAGAGAGCTATCAAGCTGCCAGGGCTTTGATGAAAGCTTGCAACATCACTACCCTTGGTGAAAGTAACATTGAGTTTCCTAAAGACACAGTTGAGGGATTAGGAATTGATGAATATACCTTAAAGGATATTGAGGAAGCAATCAAACAACCAAACAGAGATTATCGTGACCAATTTGAAACAGCCTTGTTAAAGAGTGATGTTTTGGAAATGAAAGACTTAAATGTAGGTGATAAGTTATCTGGAACTGTCAGGAATGTTGTTGATTTTGGTGCTTTTGTGGATATTGGCTTACATGAAGATGCCTTAGTGCATGTATCTAGAATGTCAATGATTAAGAATGTTTCACCAACTCAGGTAGTTTCGGTGGGAGACATCGTTGATGTGTGGGTTTATGAGCTTGATTACGACAGGTCGAGAGTTTCTCTAAGCCTTGTTCCATTAGAACAATTGGCAGCCAGAGATGCCCAAGTAAAATATCGTAAAGATAGAAAGAAACAGACTAACAAAAAGAAAGAGCCTAGCATGGAAGAAGCTATGGCAAGATTGTTAGACAAATACAAAAAGCATTGATAAATGTAATGATACAAGAATGATTGCGTTTTGCTTAAAGAGTAGTTTTGTTATAAAATTATTTGTTATTTTAAAGAAAGGTAGGTACAAATTATGCATTTCGTAGATATTATTGATAAGAAAAAACGGGGATTACAACTAAGTGAAGATGAGATAAAAGAGTGGATTAAAGGCTATGTTGATGGTGTTTATCCTGATTATCAAGTAAGTTCTTTGCTTATGGCCATTTTATTAAAAGGAATGGACGAAGAAGAAACCTTTAATCTTACAAAAGCCATGATGGAATCAGGAGACATAATTGATTTAAGTGAGATTCAAGGAATCAAAGTTGATAAGCATTCTACCGGTGGAGTAGGTGATAAGACAACCTTGTCATTAATGCCTATGGTTGCTAGTTGTGGCGTTAAGGTCGCCAAGATGAGTGGCAGGGGTTTAGGACACACTGGTGGAACCTTAGACAAGCTTGAATCAATACCTGGTTTTTCAATTTCCATGTCAGAAGAAGAATTTGTAAACCAAGTTAATAATATAGGTATTGCGATTATTGGCCAAACCGCAAATCTAGTACCTGCAGACAAAAAAATCTATGCTTTAAGGGATGTAACAGCTACGGTTGATTCAATACCACTTATTGCTTCAAGCATAATGTCTAAAAAACTTGCTAGTGGTACTGATGTTATTGTTTTGGATGTCAAGTATGGTGATGGTGCCTTCATGCCGACACTTGAAAAAGCTGAAGAGCTTTCATATGAAATGATTAAGATAGGTAAAAATTATGGCAAAAAGGTTGCTGCATGTATTTCAGGAATGGATCAGCCTTTAGGTAATGCTGTTGGTAATGCCTTAGAGGTGAAAGAAGCTATAGATACCTTAAAGGGAAAAGGACCAAAAGACTTCACTGAATTATGTTTGGCAACTGGAGCTGTAATCCTTGAACAAGCAGGAGTTACTGACCGTGAGAATGGATATAAAATGATGGAAGAAAGCATAGCTGATGGTAGTGCTTTAGAAGTCTTGAGAAAACTAATTAAAGCCCAAGGTGGCGATGAAAGAATTGTGGATGACGAAACACTGTTGCCACAAGCACCATATATAACCAAGCTTAAGTCAAATAAAGATGGATATGTTTCTGAATTGCCAGCCAAAGCCATTGGTATCTTGGCCATGAATCTAGGAGCTGGTCGGGAAACTTTAGAAGATGAAGTTGACCCTAGTGTAGGAATTGTCTTGAATAAGAAAGTTGGGGATAGGGTTGAAGCAGGTGATGTATTAGCTTATATTCACCACAGCAAACCATTGACCCAGGAATGGATGAATAGATTTGCTCAAGTAATTAAACTTGTCCCAGAAGCTTTTGAAGTTGCTCCTGTTATTGAGAAAATAATAGATTAGAATCATAGCGTTTAACCGCTATGGTTTTTAATTTTACAAGCCGAAGTTTTTGACAGTCCTTGTTTCTTCTTTAATTTAATTTATATTGTCAAATGTGCTATACTTATTAGCGAGGTAAATATGGATTTTACAGTAACTATTGATCAGTTTGATGGACCCTTAGATTTAATGCTACACCTCATAAAGGAAGGTGAATTAGATCTTTTTCAGTTGGACATCGTAAAGCTAACTGATCAGTATTTGGGCTATATTCATGCCATGCAACAGCTACACTTAGATGTTGCTAGTGAGTATTTGGTTGAATTAGCTACTTTAATTGAGTACAAAAGCAAGAAGCTTCTGCCAAACGAAAAGGAAGAGTTAGAAGACAATTATGAAGATGAAACGGAACAACTGGTTCATCGGTTAATTGAATATCAAAGATACAAGGAAATCACTAGTGAATTTGAAAACCTATACCAAGAAAGAGCTTTAATGCATGACAAACCTGTGAGTGAAATTGCTAATGAGTGGGTAAAGGTTGACGAGAACTTTAAAGAAACTTCTCCATATGAGCTTATCAAAGCCATGGAAAAATGTTTAAAAAGACTGCAGTTAGCTCAACCTTATGAGGTTAATGTTCAAACTCAGCAAATCTCAGTTGAAGACAGGATAGTGCAATTGAAAAAGAAAATAGAATTATGGGATAATGTCTTTTCTATGGAACAGACCATGGAAGATTGCGAAAGCGTATATATGGTTGTTGTTACTTTCTTGTCATTATTGGATATGATTCACGATGGATCACTGACATTTACAGTTAAGAAGGAAGAGGTATATTTCACGAAAGGAACTAAGTATGAATAACTTGCAAGCAACAATAGAAGGTGTTTTATATGTCGTTGGTGATGATGGCATCACCTTGAAACAATTAGCTAGAGCTTTAGAACAATCTGAAACTATAGTTCAAGAGGCTTTGGATTCTTTGATGAACGAATATACTTCCAATGATTCACGTGGCATTGAGATGGTTAACTATGGCGGCAGATATAAACTGGTATCTAAAGCCATTGCTCATGAAGCTTGTCAGAAGATTTTTGAACAAACAGATACTAAAGCATTTTCTCAAGCAGCTTTAGAAACACTGGCAATAATTGCTTATAAACAACCAGTAACCAGAGTTGAGATTGAGGAGATTCGTGGTGTAGGCTGCGATATGATGATAAGAAAGTTATTGGCCCGAAATTTAATTAGGGAATGTGGGCGTTTGGAAGTTGCCGGTAGACCATTCACTTATGAAGTAACCGAACAATTTATGGACACATTCAAACTAAAGAGTTTAGATGAATTACCAGTTCTACCTGATTATCAACAACCAGAAACTGAAAGGGATTTGTTTGAATAATGGAAAGATTGCAGAAAGTAATTGCAAGTAGTGGTTATTCTTCAAGGAGAAAGGCAGAAGAGTTAATAAAAAAAGGTTCTGTTTTTGTTAATGGGAAA
>CADBLN010000169.1 GCA_902795525.1 uncultured Erysipelotrichaceae bacterium
AAACTGAAACCATTATTGCTGTTGCACATATCCCATCACAATCGTAATCACCAAAAACAAAGACTTTTTTACCGGACTTCATGACATCATTTATTACCATGTGAAAATCCTTCAAACAAGGAGCTTTTAAAGTCTCATATATCTTAGGACTAAAAAAGGAATCCAATTCACTGGAATCGTATTGAAAACTAGATACTACCTTAGCTAATAAACTACCAATTTGGTATCTTTCCATCAGCTCTTGATAGTTGTCTATATTCAAACTTTGATATTCCATAGGATTCCTTTCGTAATTATTTAACTTCGTTAATACCGAAAATGGTATTTTCTTTTAATTCTGTTGTTCTCTTAGCTTTCTTTTTGTTTTTAGTATTTGTTTTCAAACCATTAACAACTAAATGAGTAGCTAGTAAGATTGTTAAGCAATAAACCAAAACAAACATCAAGAAACCTGCAAGTAATACTTTAATATTCTTTAAAGGCAATAGCATCATTATAGCTGCTATAAGCATTGGTCTTGAAACCAAAGCGTTAAATGTCTCATTGACAAACTTAGCTACCTTTTCCCTATTGACCTTTTCTCTTTGGAGCTGTTTAGCGTTGGTTCTAAGCTCACTCATTACTGTTGGGAAAATTGCTAATGTAGTAACTAAAGCAACTAAAGTTAAGCCTAAATCGTCGCTCTTAAATAAAGAGTTTATGACTAAAGAGCTCAAAGTAACTAGCGAAACAACTATTGCATATACTAGAGGCTTTTGTCTCTTATATATTACCTTGTTGTAGATTTCAACCATAGCTAAGATAATAGCTAACAAGGCTACTAATTGCAGTAATGAGGTTGGATTTGCTGTTAATACTAATAGCGCTCCAATTATTGCTAAACAAACAGCAATTATCAAAGGCATCTTGCCACTTACCAAATTATAGACATCAAATTGTTTTACTTCTTTAGCAACGTAAACCTCGCCTTTTTCAACATCAGGAATATCTTTTTCTTTAACAGCATATAGACTCTTGCTTACAAGATAATTAGAAGCAATTAGGTTTTTCACTGTAAAGTTATTACAAACAGCGAATATGACTAAACTCATTACAGCTGAAATACTAGCAACAATTGCAGCATTTCCATATGTTTTGGCAAACAGGATGTAAGCAATAAGAGCACTTATCGCTCCAAAAACAACAGCTTCCCAGATTGAAACTTTATAATTGTCAAAAGCACTGTTAATGGCAGCGTTCAAATTTCTGCCTTTTAATAATTCTTGACGGAACTTTGAATAAAGCATACAGACATTATAAATTGCCGCTGATAATACTAAAGCCATTATCATAATCATTGAAGAATTATAAACAGCTGAAGCACTAGTAGCAAGTTTTGTGGTAATAGCAACATAAACCAGTGCATATAAGCCACTAATCAAACCAACTATACCATAGCTGAAAGTCATTGCAGCACAAGCTACAACAGGGATTGCCCACATGATCAACCAAGCAGCATTTAAGCTTCTTGTACTAGCTTCACCATCAATTTCATTAAAGCTTGTTTCCACAACAGTTACGTTTGTTGGTAGTTGACCACCATTAACTACGGCAACCAAAGCATTTGCCTCCTCAATAGTATGATGAGTAGTAATATAGCAACTATCATTTATACCAGTATTAACTGTTGCGGCACCCAAGAAACTAGGATTGGCTGATTCTGACTCCACGTTGTATGAATCACTACCATTTTCAAAATCAACCCATAAGATCATCATTTGATTGCTGCTAGCTGCTAATTCGCTAGTTTTAGCTAAAAAAGTGTTCTTGTCTTTAACATTAATGTTTATATATACCAAGTCATTAGATGTCGTAACATTCAATGGATTATTTGAGTTCAAAACCTCTAAACCCATTAACTCTTCATCACTTGAATTTCTGAATGTTAAATTACCATTTTTAGTTATTACACCTCTAATGTTACTGAAATCATCAATACCACTAACTGTATAGGTTACTGTATCTTCTTCAATAGTAAAATCAGCAGCTGTAGCTCCTAAATTTAGGAACCTTTGTTTCAAAACATTGGCGATGCTTTTAATATCATTGGAACCATCTGAATTAGAAATCTTATAACTGATGGTATTGCCACCAGCAAATTCATTGTCCAAAAGCAATTTGTCTTTCAAACCAAGCTGTCCCCAAAAACCTAACATTAAAGCTATAATAATAGCTAAAATGGCCAAACTAAATTTTCCGCTATCTTTCTTCATACTAATCCCCTTCAAACATACTAGCTAAAGTTTCAAGCTTGTCTTTGCTGACTAAGCTCTCTTTAGTCAAATAATTAACAACATCTTCCACAGTTAAACTGTCAATATCACTGGCAATCTCACATAAATGCATAGGTATTCTTTTTTGCCACTTTGTATTCATTAACGCTCTTTCCACTTGATTATACTTTAAACTAGCCAAACTTTCTCTCTGCAGTTTTTTGACTTTTAAATCAATTAGAAATGACATTTTACTCTCTAAATTACTATCCATAAACAATCTCCAACACCCAATAATTATATATTAAGAACGCTTCAGTGTAAACAAACTAAAGCGTCTTTTCATAACTTAAAACTTGTTCTTTAAATAGTTTTCCCCTCACCTCATAATTAGGGAACTGATCCCAGGATGCACAGGCTGGCGAAAGCAATACAACATCTCCTTCTTTTGCATTCTTGTAGGCTTCTTCTAAAGCTTCAGACATGTTTTCAAATAATCTTACATCTTCATGCAACTCAACAAACTGCCCTTTAGTATCACCAAAAGCATAGATAGTTTTAACATTATTTAAATATGGTTTTAAATCACCAAATCCTGTTTTTTTATCATAACCACCTGCCAGTAAATGAACAGGCTGTTTAAAAGCTTTTAAAGCCATGATAGTGCTGTCAACATTTGTACCTTTAGAATCATTATAATATTTGACACCATTTATTTCCGAGACAAACTCAATCCGGTGTTCTACGCCTTTAAACTCCTCTAGATACTGCTTAACGAAAACGGGATCTACTCCTAATAAGTAAGCCATGCAGCCTGCAACCATCGCATTTTGAACATTATGCATTCCTGGTAGTTTGAATCTATCAATATCCAATAAATCTATGTTTCTAAAACAAACATGATTGTTTTTGATTCTTAAATCCACGTCATCTTTTTCCAACGAAAAATCAATAATCTGACAAGGGATGTTTTTACAATAATTAAGAACATTTAAATCATCTATATTTCTTAAAAAATAGTCATTTTCCGTTTGGTTCTTATATACTAGTGTTTTAGCTTTGTAATATGATTCAACATCACCAAAATAATCAATGTGGTCAGGACTTAGATTCATAATAGTTGAAACGTGTGGTTTAAAACTAGGTGTTCCCAATAATTGGAAAGCTGCAATTTCAATAGCTAATTCACTAGGCTTTTCTTCTTTTGAAAATATTTCACATAAAGGAAGTCCAATGTTTCCAGCTGCTACATTTTGCGGATTAAGGCTCTTTAAAAGATCCCCCAGCATTGTAGTAGTAGTAGTTTTACCATTTGTTCCTGTAATTGCTGCATAAACTACTTCAGGATGGTCATTTAAGGCCACTTCTATTTCATTAACAATACTTAAGCCTTTTTCCAAGAGTTTCTGAATGAATGGTACGGTATACTTAATACCTGGGTTTTTAACAACAAACTCATACTCATTATTTAGTAAAAAATCTGGATGCCCATTATCAAAAACTTGAATGCCTAAAGATTCAAGTTGTTCTTTATTATCTATGTGATTTGAATCGGTTAAATAAACGTCATAGCCGATTCTTTTCAAATACTTGCTGGCGGCTATACCAGATAAAGCAGCGCCTACAACTAATACCTTACTCATTACATCAATACTCCCATCAAAATACCTAAAATTGATAGCAAGGCACCAATTGACCAAAACATATATACTACTTTTTGTTCAGACATACCGCCTAATTCAAAGTGATGATGAAGAGGCGCCATTCTAAAGAAACGTTTACCGTGAGTTAGCTTAAAATACCCAACTTGGATAATGACACTAACCACCTCAGCAACAAATACACCACCTATTAAAACCAAGGCAATTTCTTCTTTTGTCACCATAGCAACAGCTGCTAACAAGCCTCCCAAAGCTAAGGAGCCGGTATCTCCCATAAAGATTCTAGCTGGGTGCATGTTGTACTTAAGATATCCAGCTAAACTACCAATAACAGCACATAAAAAGATGGCTATTTCAACATTATTACTTCTAACACAAAAATAAATAAATGGAATGATCGCAAAAATTACCAACCCTGCTGACAGTCCATCAAGACCATCTGATAGATTAACGGCGTTGGTTTCACCTGTGAACATAATGAATATTAAAACAACATAAAACCAACCCAAATCAATGTATTTATGGATAAATGGGATGATTATTTGCGTATCATTAACATTTTTGTAAATGAAATAGAAAGTAATTGCCAGAATTGATTGCAAGACAAATTTAAATAATGGTTTTAAGCCCTCATTGTCTTTCCTAACAACAATGATGAAATCATCAATAAATCCAATTAATCCATATCCTAGAAAAGCTAGAATAACGACCCTCAAGTTTGATGATGAAAAGGCATTGATTTCCACAATAAGTGTCGCTATGATACTAGAAGCAATGAATACTAGTCCCCCCATTGTTGGAGTGCCAGTTTTTTCCTTGTGGCTTTGAGGCCCTTCTTCTCTTACTGTTTGACCAAATTTTAGTTTATGAAGCATTGGGATAGCTAAAGGATAAACCATTAAATCTATCGCTAATGCTAGCGCAAATGCAATCAACATCTTGACGTACATACAATCCCTCCAAGCCTGCAAAATGTATTATACCATCAATACAAGAAAATATACCTACAAATCATTCTAAAGTAACAACTATTTGACTATTAGAGTCTATTGGTTCCCCAGCTTTAATATTTTGGGTTTTAACATATCCATTCCCATCTAAGGTAATCTCTATGCCCGTCATTTCCCAGAAAGAGACAACTTCTTTTCGGGTCCAACCAGTCATATTAGGCATTGTTATTCCCTCATAGCCCATGAAGAGTAATATATTCTGTTCCGAAATAATAGTACTGCCTGGATTAGGATATTGTTTTAAAACAGTATTTCCTGAACCAATTTTTGTGATTTTTAAATTGTATTTTGAAAGTTGTTTACTAATATAGTCAGTTGAGTGATTAATTAGTGAAGGCATACCATTTTCAAAAACAGTACGTTTAGTGACTACAACTGGTTCGTTAGAGCCACTCTCTGGTCTTTTATATAAGTTGCATAATGAAGCAACAGTTCTTTCTAGTGTTCTCCAATAATCATAGCCACTTGCATAAAGCTTATCAAAGTCTTTATAACATATGTAAATGACAATTTCAGGGTCTTCAGCTGGCAACATGACAACTGAACTATGAATTGTTGCTCCACCATAGTTTCCATATTTATCTACTGTTTCAGCTGTTCCGGTTTTTACACCAACATTAATTCCATCAATCGCAAATCTAGCTCCAGTACCATTGTTGGCAGGATTGCCGTTGTACTTCATTAATTCCAAAATCTTTGCTGCTGTCTCTTCCTTTATAGGCTGCCCGGCAATTTCTGTTTGACCTTCATAAATGATACTGCCTGTATGTGAGTCAACAACCTTATCAACAATATAAGGTTTTACCATTTTCCCACCGTTTGCAAAAGCGCTATATCCCTGTACCATCTGCAAAGCAGTAACAGAGCTACCTTGACCGTAGGTTGTAGTTACAGACTCAATTGGCCAGGTCATCGTTTTTACACCCTCTGCTTCATTTGGGATACCAAGAACCTCTACTGGTTTGAAAAAACCAAAAGCATCTAGATAATCAGCTAGAGTTCTTCGATTAAAATATTTTTCCAATAAGGAAACAGTTCCAGTATTTAATGAATTTGCATATGCAAACCAATAGTCTACCGTACCATAAGAACGCATATCCCAATTGTAAATGACTCCAATTGATCCAGCCGTATTTGGCAGTCTCTTAATTTCAGCATTATCTGTTAGTCCCACAACAAATGGGCCTGAATAAAAAGTATCTTCAAGCTTAAAGTCTGGATTAGAATCAATGGCCACCGCAAATGTGAAGGACTTCATTGTTGAACCAGGCTCATATGCATTCATGGCATTATAATCCATGTAGTCTTTAATATTAACATCATTCTGATCATATGTTGGGTAGTTATCATATGCAAGAATTTTCCCGGTTTTTGTTTCCATAACAATTCCCCACGCATTTGTAGGACTGGTAGGTAAACTCATAAAATCAGACAAGGCTTTTTGTAAAGCCGTTTGAACTCCTCGATTAATAGTTAAATATACATCACTGCCACCAACAGCTGCTTTATATTCAATCTGCTGACCAACAATTGTATTTCCTCTAGTGTCACGATAATATGATTGTTCTCCTGGAGTACCTTTTAGGTAATCATCTAGAGCTGTTTCAATGCCTGTTTGACCAACTATGTCACCACGGCCATTGTCATCATATTTATAACTGGCGAATCCAACCAAGTTACTAGCAAATGGTGTTAATGGATAATACCTCTTCTTAACTCTTTCAAATTCAATGCCATTAAGGCCTAAAGCTTCTATTTCTTCTTTTTGTTCGTTGCTTAAGCCTCTACCGCTTGTTCCTAAATATGTTAAAAAATTATCTGAAGTTAACAGATTGTATAACTCTTCCCTATCACCGCCTAGCTTTTCAGCAAGGATATCAGCTGTCTTTTCAGGGTCATCCACATAATATGTTCCTAGATTATTACCTGGTCGATCAGGGGAAATGTAAGCCACTATGTCCCATGCTTCATTATCCTGTGCCAAGACATAGCCATTTGAGTCAAGTATTCGTCCTCTGGCAGCAGGGATTTCTTCATTTTCCACAAAACTAATTCCATTATAATCATTTAAATCTACACCAGAGTGGTTGTGGATCCCTTTTACATTGATTAAAAGGACATTGAATAATAACAATGCCCCTAATCCAAACATAACTAGAGATAAACTAAATATTTTAATGTTTAGAGATTTTTTCATTTTACTCGCTAACTAGATAAACAACATTTTCAACCGCATACATATCTTTGTCGATTATATTAATTATTCTATCATATTTGCCTAGCTCTTTCACTTCGTATTGAAGTGTTTCGTTAG
>CADBLN010000170.1 GCA_902795525.1 uncultured Erysipelotrichaceae bacterium
TAACCATACTTTTTTACCAAGTAATTGACCGCATTCAAATCATAGTCAAAAAACCAATTCTTCTTAAACTCGCCTAAATCCATGAACTTGACATTCACAATCATCTTATGTTCATTTAGATAGTTTAAGATATTGGTTTTTACATCATTTGGACAAATGAAGAGTGTTTGATCTTTTAAATAACTAGAATAATCCATTTTGCTCCTTATTTTTCGTGAACAATTTTGCCGCTGATATGTTCAATTGATAATTCAATGCATCTGGTTGCCTTACCAAAATGTTCAATCTCATCTTGGATATAAGCTTCATCAGTTGTGAACTGGTAGCTCAGCTTTTTACAAACGCTGATTACTTCATCATAATCATCTATTATCTTAGCTTTGCCAAAAACAATTACGCTCTTAAAGTCATAGTGCCAATTGCCTTCTTCTTGATGGCCATCATCAATCACACAATAAGATATTTTTTCATGTTTGATAATGGAATCAATCTTATGACCATTTTTACCACCATGAAAATAAATCTTGTTGCTTTCTTCATCAAAATAATGATTTATCGGAACTGCATAAGGATAATCCTCATCACCTAAAACAGCCAAAGTCCCGCGCTTGCTTGTTTTAAGTATTTCTTTGGCTTCATTTATTGATAAGGCTTGTTTCTTTCTTGTTAATTCTCTAAACATATGTACCAATAATATTTTACACTATTAAACTCAAATACCGTCCAAAAAAGAGTACTTTTAAGTTTAAAGTTTCTTTTGCATAAAAAAGTACTTAACCATGCAAGATTAAGTACTTTTAGTATTATTCCCTGAATAAATTATATACATCTGAAATAGGTTTATTGCTTGCGACAGCCTCAATGGCTTTAGCAAGTAGGAAACCTACTGACAATACTTTTAAGTTTGGAGTTGTTTCTATTTCTTCTTGGCTTCTTGGAATTGTATTAGTGACAACAAATTCTTTGACACCACTATTGGCAACTTTTTCTAATGCTTTATTTGAAAAAACGCCATGAGTGCAAGCACAGTATACATCTTTAGCACCGTGATCTTTCAACATTTGAATACAGCCAAGCAATGATCCACCAGTATCAACTAAGTCATCAATAATGATACAGTTTTTATCTTTAACATCACCTACTAAGTTCATGGCTTCTGCAACATTAGCCACTTGTCTACGTTTATCAACAATAGCAATAGGTGCATCATTTAAATTATCAGCTAACTGTCTAGCTCTTGTTGCTCCACCATGGTCTGGTGATACCACAACTACTTCACCTAAATTCTTTTTACGGAAGTACTGTCCCAGCATCTCAACGGCTGTTAGGTTGTCAGTTGGAATTTTAAAGAATCCTTGAATCTGGGTGGCATGTAAATCCACACAAACTACCCTATCTGCTCCTGCCGCTGTCAACAAATCAGCAACTAACCTAGCTGTGATTGGTTGTCTTGCCTTGGCTTTACGGTCTTGCCTAGCATAGCCAAAATAAGGGATAACGCAAGTTACTTCAGAACAACTTGCTCTTTTAACTGCATCTAGTGCAATTAATATTTCCATTAGGTTCTCATTAACAGGTTTACATGTTGATTGAACAATAAATACATGTTTTCCTCTTACTGACTCACCTGGTTCAATCAAGATTTCACCATCAGCGAAGTGCTTGACATCAATCTTGCCTTCTTCTTTGCCTAAATACTTGCATATTTCAGCAGTTAATTCCTTACTTGATGTTAAAGAAAAGATACTTACATTCTCCATTTTGCCCTCCCTATTGCTTATTTTTATATTTCAAACCATAGCCAGGTTTTATTTCTTGCCTACTTCTAGCAATAGCCATATCGCCATCTTCAACATCATCAGTTATTGTTGAACCAGCAGCTATAACCGCATTTTTTCCAACTTTTACAGGTGCAATTATATTAACATTAGAACCAATGAAAGCACCATCGCCAATTTCAGTATGGAATTTGTGTTTCCCATCATAATTAACAGTAACCACGCCACAGCCAAAGTTAACTTTGCTGCCAACTTTGCTGTCGCCTACATATGTTAGATGGGCACACTTTGTGCCTTCACCAAATGTAGTATTCTTTAATTCTACATAATTACCTATTCGACAATTATCAGAAATATCACAATCATTCCTTAAATGTGCCCATGGACCAATAACGGTTCCATTACCAACTTTTGAATCAGTAATACGTGAACTTCTGATTTCATTATTATCACCGATTACAGCATTAAATAAATAGCTGCCTTCCGTAATAACATTATCCTTACCAATAACACATTTGCCTTCAATGCGAACATTGCCATAAATGATGGTATCTTCCCCTATTTCTGACTCTTCTGAAATAAAGGTTGTTTCAGGCGAAACCAAGGTGACACCATTTTCCATCAATTCATTGTTAACTTTTTCCTGTAGCCACTTTGTTGCCATAGACAATTCCTTTCTGTTATTGATTCCTGTCATTTCCATTGGATCTTCAGCACTGATGGCTCCCACCTTATGCCCATGAGAAATGAATATTTCAACTAAGTCTGTCACATAATATTCTTTTTGAGCGTTGTCATTTTTTATTTCTGGCAGGTATTTCCAAAGCAATTCATTATCTACACAATAAATGCCAACATTAATTTCATTAATCTTGATTTCTTCTTCGCTGCAATCTTTTCTTTCTACAATCTTTGATACATTTCCATTTTCGTCACGAACAATTCGCCCATAACTTGCTGGATCTGCCAATTTAACTGTTAAAAGAGTTAATGGATAGTCGTTACTAAAATCCAATAACTTCATATAAGTATTTTTTTGAATCAGGGGACAATCCCCATTTATTATTAAGGTTTTCCCTTTTTCACTCTTTAACTGGGTTGCCTGCATCACCGCATGGCCCGAACCAAGTTGTGGTTGTTGAATGGCGTATTCAACTTTATCTTGGAAATAATCTTTAATCTCATCTGCACCATGGCCAACTACGAATACTGTTTTTTCTACAGAAACAGCTTTTAAGGTTTCATATATTCGTTCCAACATTGGTTTGCCTAGGACATTATGCATGGTCTTCGCATGAGCTGTATGCATTCTTGTTCCTTTGCCTGCGGCCATTACGATTGCAGAAGTCATAAATACCTCCATAACATACTACGTTATAATTATACACTAATATTATAAAAAGAGTTTATATGAGTTAACGTTGAACAAACGATTTTTTTGTTCCTCCTGATGTGTTTCCAAATATTGAAAACCACATTTTTCTATAACTCTGTTACTGCCAATATTATTATCAACAGCTCTTATGTATATATTTTTAAATCCATGTGATAAAAGTTCTTCAATAACCGCTTTAAAAGCCTCAGTCATATAACCATTACCCCAAAACTTTCTGCCTGAAACATATCCTATTTCTGGATTGCCATCATCCATATACCTACAAACATCAATCATACCAATGAGCTCATGAGTCTTTTTTAACTCTATTCCCCATCTATAAGTACTATCATTGTCGTAATCATTTAACCAAATAGACAATATCTCTTTGGTTACCTCAACACTGTTATGCGCTTCCCAAGTTAACCACTTGGTAACCTCGGGATCATTAGCCCAATTATTATAAATACTTTCAGCATCATTTTCATTTAGTTTTCTTAAAATCAATCTATTTGTTTCTAATTCTCTCATATTGTTTCCACCTTCTTAACAAACTCACACAGCTTCTTTAATTCTTTTTCAAGCTCTGTAGTATCTTTCTCATCATCAACCAGTACCAAAACCGTCGAACCACTGCCACTCATTACTACCATCTTATAACCACAGTCAAAGCACAAATTCTTTATGTCTTGAATCTTTGGCAGCAATTGAATTGCGCTTAACTCCAAACTATTTCTCAGTTCTGCTTCCTCTTTATTTACTAGTTTTGTGATGATTCTTTCCATATCCACTCTTGGATAATTCATCTTATCCAGCAACTCAAAGGCCTCTTTTGTGGAGACACCTTCCTGTGGTTTTCCTAAAACTAATGAATATTTTGGTAAACTAACAAATTCAAGTATCTCTCCAATTCCTCTAACTCTTGCGGCTTTATTGAATAAAAAAAACGGAACATCAGCACCTA
>CADBLN010000171.1 GCA_902795525.1 uncultured Erysipelotrichaceae bacterium
TTAAGGTCTGATTATGAATGGATTGCAAGCCTAGCTCAATCCAAAGATCTTTCTTTTGAGATATTTCAGCTAAGTATTCTAAAATGTCATCTTCCAAACAATCACTTCTAGTCGCAATAACCAGACCTTCTATCTCACTATTTTCGATAAAGGGTGTATACAATTCTTTGATATGTTCAACAGTTCCATAAGTGTTGGAATAAGATTGAAAATAGGCAAGGGGTCTTCCTTCGGGCCATTTTGCCTTGAATATCTTTATTCTTTCATTATATTGTCTAATCAAGTCATCTTGAGAACGATTAGGAAAAGATGAACTGCCCCCACCACAAAAAACACAACCTCCATAAGATACTTTGCCATCTCTATTTGGACAAGTAAAATCCGCATCTAGTGGAACCTTAAAAAGGCGATGCCCATAATTCTTTTTAGTATAATAATTCCAAGTTTGATAACGTTTATTATCTTCGGAATGAGGATATGGATTTTTCATATTTTAATTTTATCACAACATTGACTTTAAACAGTGTATCAAGTAAGATATTCACATAGTGAAGAACGGAATAGTAAGTAAAGCAATGCTTGATAGAAAGTCAGTGGCTGATGGAAACTGATACATTGTTAACTGAACTCACCCGGGAGCTAACGTAGAAGCTGCGTTAAAGCTGATTTGAGTGCATGTAGAAATACATGAACTAAGGTGGTACCGCGCTAAAGGCGTCCTTAGGAGCGCCTTTTATTTTTGTTTCAAGGAGGGAATTTCTATGAGTTACAATCATGAGGTCAATGAAAAGAAATGGCAGAAGTATTGGTTAGATAACGAGACATTTAAAACAGATGTTTGGGATTTTAGTAAGCCTAAATACTATGTTTTAGACATGTTTCCATATCCATCTGGTGCAGGACTTCATGTAGGGCATCCTGAAGGTTACACAGCTACAGATATCGTTTCTCGTAAAAAGAGAATGGATGGTTATAATGTTTTGCATCCTATGGGGTTTGACTCTTTTGGCTTACCTGCTGAGCAATATGCTATTTCAACTGGTAATCACCCTGATTCTTTTACAAATAAGAACATTGAGATATTTAAGGATCAATTAATGAATATAGGTTTCTCTTATGATTGGGATAGGGAAGTTTCAACTTGTGATCCATCATTTTACAAGTGGACTCAATACATCTTTAAACTTTTGTTTGATGATGGTTTGGCCAAATGTGTAGATATGCCAGTTAACTGGTGTGAAGAGTTGGGTACAGTTCTTGCGAATGATGAGGTCATAGATGGGAAAAGTGAAAGAGGAGGCTATCCTGTTGTCAGAAAAAACATGAAACAATGGGTAATTGATATTGTTAAATATGCTGATAGATTGCTTGAAGGATTGGACGATATTGATTGGCCAGAAAGTACCAAAGAAATGCAAAGAAACTGGATTGGTAAATCAATTGGTGCTCATGTTAATTTTAAAGTTGCAGGTTATGACGATTATTTTACTGTCTTCACAACACGTTGTGACACCTTGTTTGGGGCAACTTATTGTGTTTTAGCTCCAGAACATCGCTTAGTTGAAAAGATTACTACAGCTGATAAGAAAGCTGAAGTTGAAGCATATGTTAAACAATGTGCTACTAAATCTGATTTGGAAAGAACGGAGTTAAATAAGGATAAGACTGGTGTGTTTACCGGTGCTTATGCTATTAATCCTGTTAATGGTAAGGAAATACCTATTTGGATTAGTGATTATGTTCTAGCAACATATGGTACTGGAGCCATCATGGCTGTACCTGCTCATGATACCAGAGACTATGAGTTTGCCAAGAAGTTTGGCATTGATATTATCCAGGTATTAGATGGTGGTGATATTTCTAAGGAGGCATGGACTGAAGATGGTATTCACATCAATAGTGGGTTCATAGATGGCATGAACAAAGAAGATGCGATTAACACTATGATTGAATGGTTAAAAGAACATGGTTGTGGTGAACAAAAGGTTAATTATAGAATCCGTGAATGGATATTCGCAAGGCAAAGATACTGGGGTGAGCCTATTCCAGTAGTTCACTTAGAAGATGAAAATATGATTTCTTTGCCACTAGAACAACTGCCATTAATTCTTCCAGAGTTAGATGACTACAAGCCATCAGCATCAGGAGCGTCACCACTTGAAAAGGCTACTGATTGGGTAAATGTTGAAATTGACGGTCATAAAGGAAAAAGGGAAACAAGCACAATGCCTGGAAGTGCAGGCAGCAGCTGGTATTTCCTAAGATATATTGACCCTCACAACGATAAGGCTATTGCGGATCCTGAACTACTAAAGCATTGGTTGCCTGTAGATTTATATGTTGGGGGACCAGAGCATGCGGTAGGGCACTTGTTATATAGCCGTATGTGGAATAACTATTTATATGATAAGGGCATAGTTCCTGTTAAAGAACCATTTCATAAACTAGTTCACCAAGGCATGATCTTAGGAGCCAATGGAATTAAGATGGGAAAACGTTACCCTGAATACATTGTTGATCCAAATGTGATAGTTAAGATGTATGGTGCCGATACTTTGAGACTCTATGAGATGTTCATGGGACCTCTTGAGGCTAGTAAACCATGGAGTGAACAAGGTGTTGAAGGTGCTAGAAGATGGATTGAAAGAGTATGGCGCTTATTGATGGAAACTGAAGATAAGGTTACAGATGAACCAACACCAAATCTAGATTACATTTATAACTTCACAGTTAAGAAGGTAACAGAAGATATTGATACTTTGAATTTCAATACTGCAATATCACAAATGATGATTTTCATTAATGAGTGTTATAAAGAAGAAAAGATCAACAAAGAGATGGTTATCAACTTCATTAAGTTGTTAAGCCCTATTGCTCCTCATATTTGTGAAGAGATGTATCAACACTACACTGGCGCAAAGACAATTGCTTATGAACCTTGGCCAACATATGATGAAAGTAAACTAGTGTTGAATACTGTTGATGTAGTTGTTCAAGTTAATGGTAAGCTAAGAGGCAAGGTTAGTGTTCCAGTTGATGCGGATGATGCAGTTGTACAGGAAAAGGCTTTTGAGATTGATACTGTCAAAGCTCAAATAGAAGGTAAAACAATTAGAAAGGTTATTGTTATTAAAAACAAACTTATCAACATTGTCGCAAACTAAAGGTAGTGATTAATCACTACCTTTTAACATATTTATTTCTTCTTCACTTAAGCTTCTATATTCACCAACTGCCAAATCATTTAATTTCAATGGTCCAAAGCTTGTCCTTTTTAAATAAGTGACTTCACAACCTATGTATTTGAACATTCTTTTGACTTGATGAAACTTGCCTTCGCTTATTGTGAGATAGCCACTGTTGCTTGAAACGATTTCTAGTTTTGCAGGTTTGCTGATAAAATCCTCAAATTCAATTGATTTGGAGAAAGTTTCAATAGCCGAAGCAGGAATGTTTTTGTCTGTTTCAACATAGTAGGTTTTGTTTACATGACTTTTTGGAGCTAATAGTTTATGTGCTAGTTGGCCATCATTTGTTAGTAAAAGCAATCCTTCAGTATCTTTATCTAACCTCCCAACAGGCATGACATCTTTACGATGGGTCTTGATTAGTTGCAATACATTAGGACTATAATCAATTGTGCACAGATAGCCAGATGGTTTGTTTAAAATATAATATTCAAATTGCGAGTAATGAACTTCAATGTCATCAACCACCACAATAGTATCAATATCAACACTGTAATTAGGCTTTTGAACAACCTCTCCATTTATACTGACTCTTCCATCATGAATGAGCTTTTTTATTTCTGATCTAGTGCCAATGGACATATCGGCTAAAAATTTATCAATTCTCATAAAACTCTCCATCCAGAATCTATTTTATTCTTTAACTTGTGATTGTTTGCTTTTCCAAAACCTAATGGATAACTATCAACACATACTAAAACCCATCCTGAGTAATCTTGTTCAATTGATATAGTTTCTCCCTTTAAGTATTTTTGTACATTTATATCATCAACGGATAAATTGATTACTTGAGTAAACTCATTTGGTCTTAAAGCCATTGCTAGAGCCTGGGATGGTTCAAAGACATCTTTTTTAATTGTGCCCAGCAACAAACCAGATCTTAAAGTTCTGATTGATGCATTATCAAAGTCATGGTTTGGTAATAGGTGAATGCCATCATTAATTCTTTCTATATGGTAATTATCAACATTTATGTTGCATAGCTTTAAGAAATCACTGAGCGAGTTATTTTGGTAACTTGAAAAATTGCTTGTTTTGTTTGTTGATGCTTTTCCATCTTTCTTCATCAAAGCAACAAAGTGACCTTCACCTTCCAACTTGAAAGGGTAAAGTCTGGCACATTCTTCAAGACCTATTCCTTTCTCAAAGAATGGATAATCCTTGTGAATATTCATCAGTTTCATTTCAGGATGTTTATCCAAACAATGTTTGACAATCTCTTCATTTTCGCAAGTATTAAAGGTACAAGTTGAATAGAGGAGATAACCTCCATCCTTCAGCATCTCAACACAATTATCTAGGATTTCTTTTTGGATTGGTGGATAATAATCGTTTCCTTTTTCTAACCAAGAATTGATCAAAGATGGGTCTTTTCTAAACATGCCTTCACCACTACAAGGCGCATCCACAAGTATCTTGTCAAAGAAACAAGGATACTTATCTTTAAGTTTCTTAGTGTCTTCAGAAATCACATAACAATTTCTAAGACCAAATCTTTCAATGTTTTTCAATGTCGCGTTTTGTCTTGAGGCACTGATATCATTTGAAACTAGTATACCTGTACCATTTAGCTTATTAGCAAGTTTGGTAGCTTTACCTCCTGGAGCACTACAGGCATCTAAAACAAAATCGCCTTCTTCAATTGGTAATATTTCAGCAGGAGCCATAGCACTTGGCTCTTGAATATAATACAATCCAGCATAGTAATATGGATGCTTACCTACATGTTTGTCACAATAAAAACCATCTTTACACCAAGGCACTTGTCTGAGTTTGAAAGGCGAAATGGCCTGAAAGTTTTCAATTGAAATCTTTGAAGTATTAGCCCTCAAACCAAAAAAAGAAGGATTGTTAAAACAATCCAAATATGCATTGTAATCATCTTTAAAAATAGTTTTTATTTGTCCAAGGTATTCTTCAGGTAATCTCATGTTTGAATTATAACATGATTCTTAATTAGTATTCACATAGTGAAGACTTTTACTGCTCGAAGATTAAGTAGAGACGATTGGTATCTAATGGAAAGACTACACTAATTATAGATGATTCTTTCATATAGACGTAGACAATCGGATAACCTTTTAGATTAGCATCAAAAACCATTCCTTTAGCATCTTCTTCAGAGAGTGTTATAGTGGATTCTTCGTCAATTATAAGTCCTTCGTAGATTTTTGCAAGCTTAATGGTAGCTTTATCTCCTTTTATCTCAATGGATCCTGAAAATCCTAGTTTAGAAGGGGCGACTGCTTGATCTTTATCAGAAGCAGCTATCCCAACAAGTTTGTATTCACCATCAATACCAAAACCTTTTTTTGTCGGTTTACATCCTACCAAAAAACAAATAAGCAATAGACAGAGAGTTATCTTTTTCATAATCTATTATAAATCCGTATTCCTTGTGTTATTTTTTAATCCACTAACAATGTTCTCAATGTCTTCTTTTGTAATTTGATTCTGGCCCATTTCACCATTTAAATAATACTCTTTAGTGGTTATCTTATCAAAAATCCATAGCAGAGTTCCTGTAATAAGTGTACCCATTGATACTACAAAATAAGCAGTTGCTCTGCCGGCATTAATTATTAAGTTATAGGCATCACCACCAACATAATAATTTATGTCGTAATCATAAAAAGCAACTTTAGCCAAGGCAAATATAAAGAAGAAGAATGAGACAATAAAACAAGTTCTGTATAGTTTTTTCATTTAAGACCTCCTTAACGATTATATGTTAAGTATAGCGGAATATCCGCTAAAACTCAATAGCGCATTCTCCGCTAATATACAATCTAGATGTATTCTTGCAGGTGTATTTATGATTTATAAGAGAATTAGAGAGTTGCGTGAAGATAAGGATTTAACTCAAGCGTATATGGGGCAAGTTTTATCTTGTAGCCAGCGTGTATACAGCAACTATGAAAGAGGGGATTTAGATATCCCAACTGAAATTTTAATTAAACTTGCAGATTTTCATGATGTCTCTGTAGATTATTTGTTGAATAGGACAGATAAGAAGAACACAAATAAATAGTGATAATAATCGTTATTATATTGACAAACAGAATATGTAAATGATAATATTTTTAAGCAAAAGAAATGTGGAAAGAAGAAGCACCCCTTCTCACCTGATGACCTTAAGGACATAGGTAAACGCTACAGTCGCTATTTGATTGTTTAGTGGGTGCAAACCCGCTTTTCTTATGTAGGAGGTTCAGAAATATAGCAAAGCAAAACAAAAATGACGATTTAGTCAATGAAAGCATCCGCTTCAAAGAAGTTCTAGTAATCGATCCTGATGGCAATTCGTTGGGTATCTTATTGCGCAAGGAGGCTTTGGAAGCCGCAGAAAGGTTTGATTTAGACTTAGTCTGTGTGGCACCACAGGCTGTCCCACCAGTTTGTAAGATTTTGGATTATGGCAGATATCGTTTTGAACAACAAAAGAAAGCGAAAGAGGCCAAAAGAAATCAAAAGGTAACAGAAGTTAAAGCTATTAGGTTATCACCTGTAATCGACATTGGAGACTTTAATACCAAAGTTAAACAAGCCAAGAAATGGCTGGAAGATGGTAACAAGGTAAAAGTTGACATGCGTTTTAGAGGAAGAATGATGACTAGGCAGGATGTTGGCAAAAAGGTCATGGAAAACTTTATTGCTGAATTATCCGAAGTATCCACATTAGATAAGGATCCAAAGATGGAAGGAAATACTTTGTCTTGTACCTTATCAGCACTAAAAACAAAATAACGGAGGACTAGAATTATGCCAAAAATGAAGACAAAACGCGCTTTGGCTAAGCGTGTAAAGAAAACAGGCACTGGCAAGCTAAAGAGAGGACATGCGTATACTTCTCACTTAGCACCAAGAAAAACACACAAA
>CADBLN010000172.1 GCA_902795525.1 uncultured Erysipelotrichaceae bacterium
AAAAAAGATAGGATTAAAAATCTATGAATCCACTTGGGCGGAAGAATATGCAGATGGTGTTAAAGGTATTGATGACTTACTTCTTTATCGAAAACAAAAACAAGGCTCTCGTTAATTTTCGAGGGCCCTTTTTTGTGGTTCACTGTGTGTTTCTCTTTGCGAAAATAATAATACAAATAGCAGCAATAGAAACACTTATACCAAACAATGGAACAAAAAGATTTTTCATATAATAGTACATAAATGTTTCTAAAAATGTCATAACTGCCACCTCAAGGGCATTATAACATAATCCTTGTGTGTTGGAGAAATGGCAATGTTTATTGCAACACTGATATAATAAATACATAGAAAGTGTCGTCATATTAGGTATAGTTATGGATATAAATTCAGTGAAAAGAGATTTATTCAACAAGCTCAAAAAAGATGTGTGGTTGATTGTCTTATTGTGTGCAGGTTGGTTCGTTTCTTTACTTGTTATATATTCAATATTTGGGGAAGAAGCACTTGATGTCTTTTCGGTATTATTCTTGCTATTAATAATATTCGTAGGTTATAAGGTCGTTAGCTTTGTTTTATATTGTAGAAACACGGTAAATAAAGAAAAAAATAGAATAGAACAAGAAAAAATTGCTCAGAAAAAAGCGGAAGAAAAAGAAAAGAACAAACGTATTGTTCAAGCTCAGATTGAAGCCGAAAAGAAGTATAATGCGAAAAGAAAAGAAATACTTGAAAACCCTATTTTCTTTGATACAGAAACAACAGGATTAGATTTTACTAGAGATGAAATCTTGCAGTTAAGTATCATTGATAAAGATGAAAATGTGCTATTCAGCCATTTTATAAAACCGCAACACAGAAGAACTTGGAAAGAAGCAGAAAAAATACATAAAATCTCTCCAGAGGCAGTAAAATCTGAAAAAACATTTGATTATTATCATAATGAAATACAGGATATTTTTGATAAAGCTACTGCAGTGATTGGATATAATACGGAGTTTGACATGGATTTTTTAAGATCTGCTGGAATTGAATACAATAAAGAAACAATGGATGTAATGCTTGATTATGCTGTAATTGCTGGAGATTATGACAGTTATCATCAAGATTACAGATGGAAGAAACTGATACAATGTGCAAGACATTATGGTTATAAATGGGAAAATGGTGGAGCACATGACGCCTTAAATGACGTAAAAGCAACAAGATATTGCTTCTATAAAATGATGGAAAACGATGGTGAACAATCTATTGAGATAAGACATCAATAAAAAAATTGATTTTTTTGAGGAAAACTCCTTGTTTGCTCACTATAGTATAGTGAAGGGAGTTTACATTTATGTATATTTTTGTTTACGAATTAATAGAAAGATTGATGCAGACAGGGTTATCGAAGGAAAGGGCGGTTGAACTGCTACTTCTAGCTTTGGAAGATTTGTTGTATGATTTGGAAGTAAATTGATATGGTAAAAAAACTTTGCATCTGAGGGAGAATAATTATGGATAAGGAAAATTTTAATAGATTCATTGTGTTTCTGGCGGACCTTCTAGCTATTGAACAGCCTGGAGTGTATTTTCGTCAAGATGGCATTGCAGGGGAGGCTGCTCCAGAAGAGAATACCATATCTTACAATCTGGATGTGATTTCTGATTGGATCACTCTTTACTTTGTTGCTGCACATGAAATGTACCACCTATATCAATACTTAGAGGGGGGAGTAGATATGGCTAAATATGTGCAACATATCGATAACAGAGAAGGGTATCTTCAACAAGATATCGAAGTAGAGTCAAACGCATTTGGATATTTCATAATGGCAAAGGTTTTTGGTATAGAAATGAAAATGAACGGACTTGATGTAGAAAACTATGCAAAAAAGTTTGCAAAAGCAGTTGATTTAATTTCGGAAGAATTTTTGGAAAGTGAAATCCAGGAAAGCTTGAGATATTCTGGTTTTAAAAAGCCTCACTTATTAGAACTTGGACTTTCACCAAAGGCAACAATTGATAATGTAGCTTAAAAGGGTGGAAGTTAATCTTAATATAATAAGGTACCTTTACAACTTCGCATAATGTAGGTTATGTAATTTTTTCAAGAAATAAAAAAACGACCGCAATTAAGCAGTCGTCTAGTCAAGGAAGATATTATAAATCTTCCTTTTGTTTTAAATGCTCCAATAAGGATTGTGTGGATCTAAGTCGCATTTTGTAAAAATAGAGCAACTGTTCCACTCTTCATCTGGAATTAATCTTCCTAGAGCTTTTTCAAGTTCTTCTTTTGATTCGAAATCCTCATCACAATATTCATGATATTCAGATGTTTCATCAACAATAATGTCACCTTTTTCAATTACATAATGCTCTGCAAAAGCCATACCTGGTTCACATGAATATATTTCTACATCAAGATTAAGAAGTTTTGTTGCTTCTGTAATTGGAATACATACGTTAGCTTTCCCTTCTGCTGGTTGTTCTGGGTAACCATTAATCATTGATGAATAAACAGACCATCTACAATCTCCGACAAAGTAAGCTTCAATAATGTCATCATCTTCACCATAAATTTCACATTCATCTATACAGGTTGCAGGTATGTAATGATCTTCTGTGCAGAACACAAACTTTTCATTATCACTGAAACATTTGTATTTAATGTTTTGAAGCAATTTTTTAAATTCTTCTTCTTTGGATAATTGATTTGATATGTTCCGAACATAATACTCTGCTTTGAAATAATTGTTTAGTTTTTCAATGTTTTTTCTTGTACCGATAACCTTCATTTGAAAACTACAGTTATTTGCCATATTATGCCTCGATTAAGTATTTTTCAACTTCTTTCATGTCAAACCAAAATAACGGATAACTACAGAAACCACTTTTACCTGAACCCATGTTAGTACCTAGTTTGTTCTTGATAAGGAATTGTTCAATATCTGGCATATCATTAGAGTCCAAGTATTGTATGTTTCCTCTTGCATAACTTTCAGGTAAGTTAATAGTTATATCAGCAAAAGGTTCTCCAGTTTCTTCTTCAATTAAGCCTAGATATAAAGTTCCATTATTAGTATAAGCTCCTTTTGTAATATTCAAGCGGAATGTTTCTCCGTAAAGCTTATATGTAAGTGTTTTCTTCTTCTTCATTAGTAAACACCCTCCTGCGTGATATAAGGTAACATACCATGACGGCCTGCTATATGGTGATTATCTAATAACTTAGATAAATATTCGATTTGACTATCATTTAAGCTAATTGTTTCTCCATCCCCATCAAATGATGTGAAAACAATATTACCAGAGATAATATCGTATATTTGATCTTGATATAAAAGATATGCAGAAGGTTCTAAATTCTTTAGCTTTCCTTCACCATTGCACCATACATCAATACCTTGTTGATTAAGGCTTTCAACATGAACGCTTTCAATATAACCTTCGACAAGATTTTGTAAATCTTTTAATTCATGACCGAATTCAATTACTTCAGGCTTAGCGTATGGCTTTAATATTATTCCCTTAATCATATTTAGGCTCTCCCTACGAAAGATATGCTTTCACAAACAATTTCATATGAGCCTTCCTTTGGAAGCAAAAAGCCTTTAACTGCTATTTTTTCGCAAGTGTGAATGTGCTTTTTCATTTCATCTAATAGTGAAGGCCAGAAACGTACTTGAATGTCATTAGTATCGCCTTTCTCTATTCCGTCAACTGTGATAATACATGTGTTATCATTTTCATTTATTTTTTTTAAATCGCCAATTAAAATAATTTGATTCATAATATACCTCCTCGTTTAAATAAAAGAGCCACTATATCGCAAGTGGCTCTCCCGTTTTTTAATTTAATTGTTTTTCCTTTCTTTAATTAGTCTTCATAGTTTTCATTGTTGTCGTCATCATCATATTCTGTAGTGTCATACCAACAAGGATTAGCAACGATATTAACGTGCATTACACCTTGATTGTATGTCCCGTACAGGTTATAGATTGATTCGACTGGAGCTTCACCAGAGAACTCTAATTGAGATTTGACTGTTTTACCTCTTGGTGTTGATGTGAAAATGTAATACTTATCATTTTCTTTAATTACAGTTCCTTCAACTTCAACTTCGTTGCAGTCATCAAAATTACTCCACATAGGTTGAATGTTTCGTCCGATTATGCGACCGTTGTTGCCAACATGTCCAGTAATACGAACTTTTTCTCCCTCTTGTGTTAGTGCGTATGGAAATGCACACGCATTAAGCAATTTGACTGTCATTTGAGATTCTAATTCATTAGTAGTTACTTTCAATAGCAACTCTCTTGTGTCTGGATTGTAACTTTGTAAGTTACCAACTAAATTAACATTGTTTTTCATAATTTTTATTTTTACCTTTCTTTCTTTTGTACCTTTTGTAAATAAAAACCTAGCTTACTCTTCATTGTTGCTAGGCTCGTAGCGTAATGTCACTGTTTCCTTGTAATTAACTGCATCTTTGTATGCTTCAGCAACATCTGGTAGTTCTTTTTGTAATCTTGATACATTCACTCTAAATGATGTATAAGCAGCTTTTCTTTTCAAAATAATTTGAGCTCCATCAAATAGTTCAATGTCTTGATTATCCATAGAACTTTCAAGGAAGTTATTTTTAATTTCTTCCTCCAAAACTTTAGCGATTGGTTCAAGTGCTTTAAAAATAGCATATTGCTCCATATCGTCCAATTGTGAGATCACATTTAGTGCCTCAGCTGCGTTTGTTGTTAAACTTGGCATATTATAATCACCTATCCTTTCCTTTTCCTGCCTAAACGCAAAAAAAGTACCAGAATAGGTTGATTTACAGTTAATACTGTATTTAGTGCCATTTCCGATACAAACTCAAGAAAGTTTTACGAAAAACACTTTAATAACCAATCTGGTACTTTATACATCTCTATATTATCATATTATGAAAATATAGTGCAATAATTATATTAGATTTCTTTAAATTCTTTTGTAATAATGAGATTTCCATTTTCGTCAATTAGTGGCATTATGCTTGTCATTGTACCATTACCATTAGCAACAAAAAAAACAGAAGGTGGGAATGTTACCTTCTGTCTGTTCGTTAGGCAGTTGCTTCAGCCTGTTGAGGCTTTAAAACAATGCTTAATGCTTCACTTGCTTGTTCAAGAGTTAACTGTTCTACAGTTTCTACTCCATAGTGTTCCAAGCATTTTTCCAGTCTTTCAGCTGGGAATTTTGAGTTGATTAACTTCACTTGTGTTTCTGTTGCGTAAGTGACATCAGATTTGTCAGATACTTCTTTGAAGTCTGCATCAATCACACCATTTCTTTCAATTGGTTGAGGATTTGTTGCTGGTGCTGTCCCATCATTGAATTCTTCTTCGATATACATACCTGAGAACTCATTTGGAAAAGCTTCTCTTAACGCAAAGACTTTAGCACACTTTTCAATCATGACTGCAGGTTTATCTGCCCAAATTGACATTGGCTTGCCATCTTTGTTTAACTTACAGTATTCTTCAAATCTTATCTTCGCAACCTTTGGGTGTGAAATAGATTTGCGATATACTTTTGCCCATGCACCAACAAGTTTTTGGTTAGCTGAATAGAAACATCCATCAAGTTCAGTTATCTCACCTTTGGCATTTTCAACGATAACTCCAGATTCAATACCATCGTAATCAGGATTCTTTTCAGCACGCTTGAAGTAAACATCCTTACCTACTACAATTTGTGCGGGATATTCACCCATCTTAATTAAATAAGCTTCTCTAGTGAACGGATCTAACTTTCTTGATTTACATAAGCTTCCAAATAGCACAAACTCCTGTTCCGTAACCTTTGAATTATTACAGATGTAATTTCTTACAGTGTCTAGGTCTAATTTGACCTTGTTTCCGTCATAGCTGACATATTCGATTAGTTGCAACATATTCTTTTCTTCTTTTGCCATAATTTTATTTTTTCTCCTTTTTTGCAAAAAAGAACAAAATAAAAAAGACTCAGAAGTTGCAACAAATCAGTCATTCCCTACTGAAAATCTTTTACAAATTCCAAATCTTTTATTTTGTTCACTATCATTATACACAATATAAAGCTCAAAAAAAAGAGAAAAATCATATTATTGACCTTTCTCTCTGTTTAATAAGTTGGTTTTTCAAACCTGTGTTTCTAGCGTCTGTGTCGCTGTTTTTAACCATCATCTCAATAGCACTTTTTCCAGATAAACAATCCTCTACTAAAACAACCCTCTTTTTAGCTCTTGTAAGAGCAGTATAGAGTAGGT
>CADBLN010000173.1 GCA_902795525.1 uncultured Erysipelotrichaceae bacterium
AAGGAGGGATTTGAACCCTCGCGCCAGTTTCCCGACCTACACCCTTAGCAGGGGCGCCTCTTCAGCCTCTTGAGTACTTCTCCAAGCTGAATTAGTGTGCTAAATAATATTATCATACGATTTCTGTCTTTGCAAGTTTTAAGTTGAATCTTTTTCTATTTTTTGTATATGAATTAATCTATAATATAGTTAGAGGTGGCTAATGCATCTTTTTAAACGTAGGCTTTATCAAGAATTCGAACGAGAAGATGGTGAAATCAAACTTGTTGTGGATCGCATAATCGGTGGTGAGTATAGCTATCGAATTTGTTTGTGTGAAAATGGAGCACATATTGGTTATTGCGATTTAAGGACAAGGCACAATGAGTCAATGTATTACTTTGGCAATATTGGTTACCGGATATTTCCTAACTATCGTGGTAATAATTACGCTTATAAAGCTTGTTTGATGTTGTTTGATGTTGCTAAAGAACTTGATATGAGATACTTAATCATTACCGTTTCCCCTGAAAACATCGCATCAGTTAAAACTTGCGAAAAATTAAATGGTGAGTATATAGAAACAGTCAATGTTCCATCATGGCATCCGCTATACTCAATGAATGAGAGGGTTAAAAGAGTTTATCGTTACATTGTTTAAACTTCAAAGAAACTATGTCTAGGTTAAGAAGATTATTGGGAAGTAGATTATTATTTATTGGCTTGCTAATTCTGTTTCAATTAGCAATTTTGGTGGTGGGTTTATACCATTTGACGCAATGGTTACTGCCACTATACGTTCTTCTTTATATCTTAGGCATCATTGTAACACTATATATTTTGAATGCTAATATTTCGCCGGGTTATCAAAACATTTGGCTCATCTTAGGAGCAGCTTTTCCATTGGTAACTGGGGTATTATATTTGATTTTTGGAGCCAAACGTGTAGCTCCAAAATTTAGAAGGGAACATCTATTGACAGAAGCAAAATTCCGACCATTGCATGAATTACCAAATTATTTAGATGAGTTATCTAAAAAGGATGAGGCAGCTTTCAGACAATCAAAATATATCAACGATTATTCATTTTATCCGGCTCACAAAAGCACCAGTGTTACGTATTTTTCAACAGGGGAAGATATGTATGAAGCGATAGTGGAGGAGATCAAAAAAGCTAAACACTTTGTTTTTATTGAAATGTTTATCATTCAAGAAGGAAAGGTATTAAATTCCATTCTTGACATATTGGAAGAAAAAGTTAAAGAAGGTGTGGATGTTCGTTTCATTTATGATGATTTAGGAAGCGCAATGTATGTTCCTAAAAAGTATTATGAACAAATTGAAAATAGGGGTATTAAATGTCAGGTATTTAACCCTTTAAGACCAATTTTGCTTGTAACAATGAATAATAGAGACCATCGAAAGTTAGTGGTAGTTGATGGGCGTGTTGCTTTTACTGGTGGAATAAATTTTTCTGATGAATATATAAATGCTGTTGAACTTTATGGCCATTGGAAAGATGCTGGTGTAATGTTAAAGGGAGAAGCTGTAATAAATATGTTAGTTATGTTCTTGCATTTATGGGACAGCGAAAAATTTGATCACCCTTTGCAATTACCTAGTTTTAATGATGAAAAGACAAAGATGAGAACAAGGGGCTATGTTCAACCTTTCTCTGATACACCTACCGATAGTGAAGATATTGGCAAGGGGAGTCATTTAAATATCATTTGGAATGCGAAGCAATATGTGTATATCATGACCCCTTATTTAGTTGTTGATGATGAAATGATTGGTGCTTTAAAACAGGTAGCAAAAAATGGTGTGGATGTGCGCATCATCGTACCTCACATTCCAGATAAATGGTATGTTTTGGAGACAACTAGAAGTTACTACTATACCTTAATACAAGCTGGAGTTAAAATATATGAGTATAGTCCAGGTTTTATTCATTCAAAAGTTATGTTAGCAGATGACAAATATGCGATTGTTGGCAGTATTAATATGGATTATCGCAGCTATTATTTATCATTTGAGTCAGCTGTATTCATGTATGATGTTAACTGTTTAAGTGACATAAAGAAGGATTTTATGGAAACATTTGATAAGTCAGAGATAATAAGCTTAACAATGGCTAAAAATGTTTCGGCATTTAGAAAGGTAATAAGGGCGATATTAAGAATATTTGCCCCAATGATGTAAATATGAAAAGAAAGATAGCGTTAGTATTGGAAGGTGGAGGCTTTAGGGGATGTTATACTGCTGGAGCTTTGAGTTGGCTTTATGAGCACGATATTGAGTTCGAATATGTTGTTTCAATAAGTGCTACTGCAGTATTCTCTTTTTACTATGCAGTTGGCGATATGAAAAATTTGCACGACATTTCTGTTAAAGCCGTTACTGATTCTCATATGATTGGACTGAATGCCATTTTAACAGAGGGTTCAATTTGTGGGTTTGGATATATGAGGGATACTTACATCATGCCAACTTATCCTAAACATTTAGAGACTCTTCAAAAATCTGATATCGATTTCGAGATTGGTGTATACAATATGACCCAACAAGAATTACAATATAAAAATAAGTTTGACTTAGATCCCAAATGTGATTTGTTAAAAGCAAGTTGTGTTTTGCCAATTAGTGGCAAAATGACTCCTGTTGATGGCCAAAAATATCTTGATGGTGGAATAGATACGATGGTCAGTGTTCAAAGAGCAAAAGATAAAGGATATGATAAACAATTGGTGATTGTAACCAAGGATAAGAATTATGTTAGAAAGCCAAATGGTTGGGCTTTGGATATGTTATTGAAGATTGTATATCATAAGTATCCAAACATGTTAGAAACGCTCTCACATCGTGTTGATGCTTATTATAATCAAATGGGAGCGGTATATGAACTGGAAAAGCAGGGTAAAGGGATTTTAATTAGACCATCACGTGATTGTGGTGTCAAAAGGTTCTCTGGGACACCAGAACAATTAGAAGATATGTTCCAACTTGGTTGGCAAGATATGGAAGACCGTAAGAGTGAAATCTTAAAGTTTGTGGAAAACTAAAAAATGGCAATCTATTTGCCATTCTTTTTCTGTTTATATAATTCGAAGGCAATGATAGATTTGCCATCTTTTAATTGATTGTTGTTGATTAGTTCTTCAACTGTGTTGGTTGAAAGTTTTTTTACTTCTAAGAATTCGTCTTCATCTAGATCTTGATGAATAAATTCCAAGTCATCTGCGTAGAATAAATATATTTTTTCATTAACAAC
>CADBLN010000174.1 GCA_902795525.1 uncultured Erysipelotrichaceae bacterium
AATATCATTAATTGCACAGGAAACTCAATGGGAATTGAACTAAGTAATTATACGATAGGGACCATCGAGGATAATGAAATACAAACCAAAAATGGCCATGGTATATTCACCAATAAGATCAATTGCGATTTAATAAAGAATAATAAAGTTGTCGCAAATGGAGATGGAAGATATGGTGTACAACTTGGAGATCCAACAGGAGTAGGGTATATTAAAGCAGTTGAAGGATTCAACGTAAAAGCACCATTAATGGGTTTAATAGTTGCCACAAAAGTAGACACTATTAAGAATAGTCAATTTGAAGCAACATTGACTAATAGTACAGGTATTCGTGTTGCTTATCTTGCAAAGGTAGCTTCAATAGAAGCAGTAACTAGTTATGGAAAGAATTGTTCTATTGAATTCATGAGCGGACGGGTTGATGAAATAAAAGACTGTAAACTAAATAGCGAGGAAAATCCTGGCAAATATGGTATTTATGTCGTGAAGTGGTATGACACCGAAGCTTACGTTGGAACTATTGAAAACTGTGACATTTATGCAACTGAAAATGGAATAAGGAATGCCGAAACAATAGATAAGATAATTGGGGGCACCATTATTTCTGATGGATCAGCCATTTTCAATAGTAAACAAATAAATGAAATATGTGTAAATAAGGCAGTTTCAAAAAATAAGAGTGCCATTGAAAACATCTACAACAGAGCAGTTGTAACAGCTATTACTGGAGGCACATACATAGGGAAAACAGATGCTGTATTGGTAAATGAAAGTAAACTGAATAACATTTCAGGTAACCCTGTATTCTATGGAGAAACAGGTTATGCCATAAATAACAAGACTGCAGCTGGCACAACTAATTTGGAGCTAGATATTCCAAATAAGGGACAAGGGGATGGCAGATATTATGGAAAAAGCGGAATAATATTTGATACATCAAAAATTGTGTATCCAATATATGGACCAACTAACAGCAATTACTTTATGAGTACATTAACAGAAAAAGTTAATGATATTGATGGAATTGATTTCCACTATCTAACTACCAATCTGACTTTAAGATATGATGGCAATGGTGGAAGAGGTGATATTTCTGCTGTTACGGTGGAATACAATAAAGAAGTAGATGTTTTAAACAACGTTTTTGTGAACGGAGATAAAACCTTCATGTATTGGAACACAAAAGCAGACCGCAGTGGAAAAACTTATCAAGAAGGAAGCAAGATTAAAGTTACTGAGGACACCACCTTATATGCAATATGGCCAAATACATATACATTAAGATATAAATTGGATGGTGGAACATATAATGGATCAAGTGAAGACATAGTAGAGATGTATGAAGAAGAAACAGAAGTCAAAGTACATCAAGCACCAAGTAAAGAAGGATATAAGTTCTTATATTGGGAAGGTTCAAAATATTATCCAGGAGATAATCTGGTAATGAGGCAAGACCATACCCTAACAGCAAGGTGGGAAAAAGTAGAAGTGGCTCCAAAAACAGGAGACAACAATTATCTATACACATATATGACATTATTAGGATGTTCCATGGTGATGATAAATGTGTTGAGGAAGAAACTTAAGACAAATCTACATTAAATATGTGTTTTACTTTTACAGGTGTTTTAGTATATAAGGCACCTTAATAAATTTATTTAAAATATTGAAAACCCTTACAGTATGTTATAAAATGATAAGGAAGATATTGGAGGTCGATAATTATGAAAGATGTACAAGTTGTTGTAATTGACCCAGTAGGCTTACATGCTCGTCCTGCTACAGTTGCAGTAAATGCTGCTAGCAAATGCAAATGCAAAGTCTCTGTTTCATTTAAGGGGCGTACAGTTGACATGAAGTCAATCATGGGCGTTATGTCATTAGGTATTCCGACCCAATCAGAAATTACTATTTCTTGTGATGGGGAAGAAGAAGAAAACGCACTAAATACAATTGTGGAAACTCTTAGAGAACAGAAGGTTATTGAATAACAAACTTAAGGAAGAGTCAAATCTTCCTTTTTTTGAATTTTTAAGGAGAGAAATAATATGAGTGTAATCACAGACAAATATCGTCAATGGATGTACAAAGCTGATATGGACTTGGAATTAAAAGCTGAATTATCAGTGATGTCACCTGAACAAATTAATGACGCTTTTTATACTGATGTTGAATTTGGAACTGCAGGCATGAGAGGACTTTTGGGTGCTGGAACAAATAGACTAAATGTTTATACTGTTAGAAAAGCTACTTTAGGTTTAGCTCAATACTTAAACAGCATCAGTTCTAAACCTTCAGTAGCAATTGCTTTTGACAATAGACATAATTCATTAAAATTTGCGCAAGAAAGCGCAAAGGTATTGGCCGCTAATGGGATTGAAAGCTATGTTTTCGAAACGCTTAGATCTACTCCTGAATTAAGTTATGCGGTTAGATATTTAAAATGTACTTCAGGAATTATGATTACAGCTTCACACAATCCAAAAGAGTACAATGGTTATAAAGTTTATGATTCTACAGGTTGTCAAATGATTCCTGAAATGGTGGCTCATGTTATTGATAATATCCAAGCATTAGGGGACAGTTTTGTTGACTCTCCAGAATTGTCCCAAGCACAACAGGCTTTAATTCATTCCATTGGTGAAGATGTTGATGAGCCATATTTGAAAGAAGTGGAAGGAATACAATTAAATCCAGAACTAAACAAAGATAACTTTAAAGTTGTTTTTACCCCTCAACATGGAACTTCCATTGTTTCACTAAGACCATTGTTTAGTAGACTAGGTTACGATGTAACTTATGTTGAAGAACAATGTAGCGCTGATGAGAATTTCTCAAATACCATCATCCCTAATCCAGAGGATCCAAGGGCTTATGAATTGGCGATTGAATATGCCAAGAAAGTAGATGCGGACATCGCAATTTCAACGGATCCAGATGGGGATAGATTGGGTGTAGTTGTTAAACAAAATGGTGAGTATGTTTTGATGACTGGTAACCAAACAGGTGCAGTGTTGTTGGAATATGTATTTACTCAAATGATTAAAAAGAATTTGATGCCTGTTCATCCAGTCATGTTCAATACAGTTGTCACTAGTGACTTAGGGGAAAAGGTTGCTCATAATTATGGTGTTGAAACAGAAAAGACTTTAACTGGTTTTAAGTATATTGGCGATAAAATTCATAAATATGAACAAACCCATGAAAAAGACTTTGTCTTTGGTTATGAAGAAAGCTATGGTTATTTAGTTCAGCCATTTGTCAGGGATAAGGATGCCAATCAATCAACTATCTTGATTTGTGAGGCTGCTAATTATTATTTGCAACAAGGTCTTACTTTGATAGATGTTTTGGAACAGTTATATGAAAAATATGGAACGTATGATGAATCACAACAATCCATCTCATTACCTGGAGA
>CADBLN010000175.1 GCA_902795525.1 uncultured Erysipelotrichaceae bacterium
ACATCTTCAAGCAGTTGACCAAGATACTCTTGACTATCTCCCTTAGAAATCTCTCCCAAAATCAAGCTTACTGACAATTTCTTGTCATGGAGCATCATTTCATGATAATTAACTTGTAAAGAGGCAACCACATGCTGATCAATTTCATTGACAATCACCCTGTTTTGGTTGAACAATCTGGCAAAGTAAAACTCCATACTGTCGTATTTATCAATGGAAACCTTAGCAGTATGTAAGTCATAAATAGCTTTTCTATCAGCTGTTTGGGCTTTCCTAATCATTGTCTACTTCTTTTACTTCCCTTTCTTTATATTCAACATCTATTACATCTGCCTTTATCTTTTCTCTTTGGTTTTGAACTTGTTGGCTAAAATATACTTGAGGATCTTGCTCAATTTCCTTTTTCACTTTTCGGCTTTCCACAAATACATAAATACCAAACACGACAGCGACAATCAAAGCTAACACTGCCAACGCCTTAATTAAAGGCCATAGTAGATTAAATAATAGTATCCCCAAAAATACAATAACTATCGGACTAAATTTATTATTCATTTCACTCACCTCTACAAATCCTGTTGCCGCATCCAAACTTTCATAATTAAACTGTGTGGCAAGATCTTACATAATGCCGCTTGCCCTTTTGCGACCATACCATAAATGCTTTTATCTTTTCCTTTATTTAAGTCTTTGAAAGCTTGTCTGACTATTTTCTCTGGTTCGTACATTACCACATATTTTTTTATAATGTTATTGTTTTTGTCAGCAGCCCTATCAAAAAACTGTGTTTTGGTCCAATAAGGGCACACTGCCATTACATGGATTCCTTTTTCTTTAACTTCTTGATTTAAAGCCCTTGAAAAACTCAAGACAAACGCTTTGCTGGCTCCATAGATATTTATGTATGGAACTGGTTGAAAAGCAGCAATTGAAGCAATCTCAACAATCTTACTACCTTTGCTCATATAAGGAATTGACAACATTGACATCTTGACTAATGCCTTGCAGTTTAAATCAATCATTCCCTCAGCATCTTCCATCTTCGTGTTTTCTGTTGATTCAAATATGCCGAAACCACTGGCATTGACCAATAACTTAATATTTGGTTTTTCTTGCTCTAATTCTCTTCTGTAAACATCAAAACTTTCAGCTTTTGTTAAATCTAAAGCAAAAGTTTTAATTGGAAAAGGAACAACTGTACTTAACAGCTGTAGATTTTCTTGATTTCGCGCAATCACCCACAACTCATCATATTGGTCATATTCCTCAAGCAGCAACGCAAATTGTTTGCCAATGCCACTGCTAGCTCCTGTTATAACGGCTATATTCTTCATCATTGTTCTCTCCCTTTATATTTATCAGCTAGTTCAATTATCTTGTTAAAACGATGTCTGACACCAGACTTTGATAATATGGTTCCTGTTCTGTCTTCATAGAGTTTAGACAATTCCAATAAACTTGCTTCTGGATTTTCAAATCGCAATAATGCCATTTCCTGATCTTTTTGCGATAACTTTTCCAGATGGTTGTTTTCCAGGATATACAAGACTGATTCATACTGTTTATCTGCTGCTTCTAAACTCTTAGTTTCATTTGCTATTTCACAATTATTCAGTCTTGACAGATTGTTCATAAAATCCCTTTGTATGCGGACATCTTCAAAAACAAACACAGCATTTGAAGCTTGCATTAAACGCAAAAAATCAGAAATTTGCTCACTTGCCTTTACATAAACAACACTTTGATTTCTTCTTGTAGTAATTTTGCCATTAATGAAGAACTTTTTTAATAGTTTAACTATAAACTCTGCATGATCCATTTCACCAGCTACAATTTCCAAATGATAGTTTGTCTTGTTAGGATTGTTTACACTTCCAGTTGCTAAAAAACAACCTGTCAGATACCCTTTAATCATATTGTCATTGTTTAAGAACTTCATGCTTGGATGCTGTGATAATCCTAATGAAGTCCATAGGTCAAGGTCTTCAAGAATCTCACGCGCTTGTTCATCAACACTAATTAGATAAGTGTTGCTTTTATCAAACTTCTCATCCTTAATTGCCCCTAAGACAGGTTTAACACCATAAAGAGCATTAAAGTATTGCGATATTGTTTTGATTACCACCGCATTCTTGGTTTTTAAACTAAGACTTAATCCCGTGTTTGAAAGGTTAAGTGATGATAACAGTTTTACTATCGCTGATAATTGAGCTTTTTTAACCCGATCTTCAACTTCAATTCTTGCCACTTCTTCTTTGACTTCGCTCGCAAACGACATTACAAAACCTCCATCACTTTTTCAAAACTCACTTTAACTTTATTTGGATCATGTCTTATCATGCCTGTTTCAAAGGTCAAAAGAGGATGCTTTAATATTATATAATCGTGCTCTTGCTCCATTGGTTTAACAATCTCAGCTTTCTCAAGAATGTAGTTTTCCATGATATAAGCAGGTATCTCATCATCTGCAATCACAACCATATCAATGATATCTTCACCTATGTGTTCATGAATAACTTTGACGTGGTCTTCAACAGAATAACCATCAGTTTCTCCTGCCTCAGTCATGCAATTACAATAGTAAACAATCTGAGCCTTTGTCTTTACTAATTCGTTTTTAATGTCTTCAATGACTAGATTAGGAAGGATGCTGGTATACACAGATCCAATTCCAATAATGATGTAATCAGCTTGTCTTATGGCAACCAAAGCATCTGGATAAGCTGTAACATACTTTTTATAAAAAACATCTTTAACTCTTCTTTCATCGAAAGTGATATTATGTTCACCTTCAACAACACTGCCATCATCCATATGAGCGCATAATGTCACATTACTAATGGTAGAAGGAATAATGTCACCCTTTACCCTTAGAACCTTTGCCAAATCACTAATGGCTTGAACAAAAGAGCCACTCTTTTTGGTCAAAGCACTTAAAATAATATTCCCTAGATTATGGCCTGTTAGCTCTCCAGAATTATTGTCAAAACGATAGTCCATTAAAGTTGCAGTTAAAGATTCTTCTTCCGACAATGCTAACATAACATTTCTTACATCTCCCATTGCAGGGATATGCAAATCATCTCGTAACCTGCCAGTGCTTCCCCCGTCATCAGCGACAGTTACTATTGTAGCTAAGTTTATATCATTAATTTGTTTGAGACCCTTTAATAATGCTGACTGGCCTGTGCCGCCACCAATTACAACTACATTCTTCATCAAATCACCTACTAGCATTTTAGCACATAAAAGGCACTCGCATAAAGTGGACAAGTGCCTGTACGTTCTATTTAGAATGCATCTGGAAATATTTTGCCGATGAATGTGGGGTTCGAGTAGCACTTGGTTCAACTGGAACATCATTAATCATGGCTAACTCATAAGCAATGATTTCAACTGCAGGTGCTACCTCGATAGCCTTGAAATCATTGGAAACAATTTCAAATTGCAAATCATCTTCATCAAGAGGTGCTGCACCAAACATATATGCCTGTCCCAGTTCAGCCTTGCCAAACCTTACAACACTTTGAGCATAATCAACATCATCTATGCCATCGCATAATGCAATAACTGTATCTCCTTCATTGAAACCCAAGTTAGGGCCATGTAAACCATCTTCAGCCTCATATCCAATTGATAAGTATAACTTAGCTGTCTCCAAAAGCTTTAAGGCTCCTTCTACAGCTATGCCAAACAAGCTGTCTGAACCATAATAAATAACTGAATTTGATTCTTTTAAGCGGTCTCCATACTTCTCAAACCAAGATAGTGTTTTTTCAACTACTTGCGGATGGTTTTTAATTGCTTTACGACCATCTTCAATATAATCATTATATTCACTAGTTGAAATCTTTCCCGTCTCTAAGCCAATTCGCATAGCAATCAACTGTAAAACAATAATTGAACAACAGAAACCAACTGTACGATAACCAAACTCCTCATTACCAACCAGCAAAGGAACATTGGTTGATGCTGCTGTTGAAATTGGACTATCTTCAAAATCAGTCACCGCTACGGTAAAACAGCCTTTATCCATCAATTCTCTTAATGTCTTTTCCAACAAAGTTGAGGTTCCACTTTGAGAGACGAAGATATACAATGCATCTTTCGGCAAGACACTCTTTCTTTTAAAGTCATTTGGAACATAACTATGCACTTGTAAACCAGACACTTTTTCCATGAACAGTGATGCTGTAAGTGCAGCATTGTGGCTTGAACCTGAACTAATAATATTTATTTCAGATAAGTGATTAATTCTTTCTCCAAGAGCTAGAACCAACTCGTCAGTATTACTTTGTGCCTTGTCAAAAAGGTTTTGAGCAGCTGGTACTGTTCTCTTGATGCAATCTAACATTGTTACCATTATATTTAATTTCTCCTTGATTATATTCTAACAATTAATTTAAATCTTTTATACCCCAAGGCATAAAAAACCCATTCATAACAGAATGGGTACTAACTATTTACTTAACAGATGCTTCGTAGATTGAATCAACGGCCTCAGCAAGAACACTATTGAATTCTTCTTCAGTTTGTTGATATCTTAAGTGCTCAGCTAAAGCTCTTGAGAATGAAGCAATCAAACCATGGTTTTGAGCTAACAATTCATTAGCATGTTCAACTGAATAACCACCCGACAATGCTACAACTCTAACACATCTTGGGTCTTCCATTAATGGAGCATACAAATTAGCTTCCGTAGGAATGGTTACCTTAAACATCAATTTAGTATCTTCAGGTAATTCAGCTAGGTGCTTTTGAATTTCCTTTAACATGAATGCTTCTGATTCCGCTTTATGAGGATTGTTAATGTCAACTTCTGGTTCAATAATTGGAACAAGTCCATGACTTGCAACCTTTAAACCAATTTCAAATTGTTGGTCAATGACAGCCTTAATTCCTTCTTCGTCATAATCATAAATAACTGAACGTTCCTTAGTTCCAAAGATATGACGAACCTTTGCAGCTTTTTCTAACAATTCATCTAATCCAGGAATTGGTTTCATCAATTTCACATGGTTTTCTTCCTCTGCTAAACCTTTATCTATCTTTAAAAATGGTACAATGCCCTTTTCTTCCCAAAGATAGTCAGCAGTATACTTGTCATCAATCTTGCGGTCCATAGTTTGTTCAAACAAGATAGCACCAATAACCTTCTCTGATGTGAATGAAGGCGATTTAATGATACGTGTTCTCATAGCATGAACCATATCAAACATCTCTTCTTCATTCTTATAAGCTGATTCATCAACACCATATGCTAGTAGCGCTTTTGGAGTTGAACCTCCGCTTTGGTCTAAGGCAGCAATAAAGCCAGGTTTCTTATTCATAATTTCAAATTGTTTTGTGTTCATAAAAGTTCTCCTCCCACATCATTAATTATACTCCATAAAGTTAGTTATGACTAACTAAATGAACAGAAAGAGAGAAATCTTATTTCTACAGTTTACCTATTGTGACGCAATTTTATCCACTGCAACAATCCCATAGTTTAATAAAGTATGTAAATATACTTAACTTGAACATGTTGTTAACAACAAAAATGTTATAATGGAAACGGTGATATTATGAAAACAATCATAAATAACAAGGAAGTTATTTTTAAAAACGGCCAGTTATGGTCAGAAATTGTCGAAACAGAGAAGCCCTTAGGTGTACTTGTTGAGGGCGATACTTACGCTTTAGATGACCCAGCAGTAGAAAGTAACAGAGTAAAGGTTCTAACTTATTCAGATGAAGAAGGCAGAAGAATCTATGAGCGAACTTTACAGTTTGTCTTTTTAGCTGCCTGCAATAGAATAGTTCCTGGAAAAAGGGTCAGAATTGAACATTCTTTTGGCAATGCAATTTTTATTAGACTGCCAAAGACAAATGTCAATTGGGACTTAGTTAAAAAGATTGAAAAAGAAATGAGAAGTATTGTGGAACAAGACCTGCCTATTTCTTTTATGGAGACCACAAAGGAAGAAGCCTTGAAGTACTATCAAGAAGTTGGAGAACTGGATAAACTAAGACTCTTGAAATATCGTAATTATCCTTCTTTCCATTTCTATGAGCTTGATGGAATGAAAGAATACTTTTATGGAGAATTATGCCCATCAGCAGGTTATGTAAATGTGTTTAAGCTACAGCTTTACCTGCCTGGTCTTTTAATGTGCTTGCCTGATCCAAAGAAACCTGAGACAGTTTCAAAAACAAAAGATTTTCCAAAAATGATGAAAGCATATGGGGAAACTGGAAGATGGAATGGAATATTGGGATGTGAAAATGCGGCTGATATTAATGAAATGATGGAGCACAAAACATTTAGAGAATTCATTCGTGTTAACGAAGAATTGCACTCTCGTTCCATAAA
>CADBLN010000176.1 GCA_902795525.1 uncultured Erysipelotrichaceae bacterium
CTGCAATAGGCACTGCAACTAATAACATAGGATTATGGCTACCAGTCGGCTTGTGTCTTGGCGTAGCTTTGGGGAGTGCATTTAATAAGGACAAAGACAATGAAGACGAGAATATTGATTCTACGTTAGAAAAACTAGATGAGACCTTAGAGGAGTTAGATGAATCCAATGAGGAATTGTTCTAGTTTAGAAAATCGTGATTTGGCGAGGTGGGAATAAAGGATGATTTTGGAATCAATGAAATGCTGGAAATGCAGAGAACTCTGTAAGAAAAATACAAAGATAAATGGAAGCCGATAAATCCCGAGCGCGGTAAGGATTAACTGTTATGGATGATTGGTGAAATCGGTGAAGTTATTGATATCATTAAAAAACATGGTGGAGATGCAGTGAGTCAGGATAAAGAATTGAAATCGCATCTCATTGAAGAAATGGCGCACATTTGATTTGGTCCCCAAAATCCATAAACAGAATGGCAAAACAGGCGAGACCGCTATGGTCACGCCTGTTTCATATCCTTTTGAGCCAATAATTGCTGCCTCAAATCAGCTTTCTTATGAAGTGCTGCTCGATGCTTTTTTGTGTAAGTGGTAATCTATTAAATTACTAAGCGCCTATAATTATAGGTATCTATACCGCAATAGGAATGTTTGTTATTTGTTCACCGTGTTGATAATTTTCAACATGTAAATCATCTGTAGTAAAGTCGTAGAAATTCTTAACTTCAGGATTTAACCATACTTTAGGTGCAGGATATTCTTCTCTTGAAATTAATTCCTTAATCAAGTCGATGTGTCTATCGTAGATATGAGCATCAACAATACAATGAATTAGCTCTCCTGCAATCATGTCGTTTACTTGGGCTACCATCATCAACAACAAAGAATATTGAACTACATTCCAGTTATTAGCAGCCAAGATGTCTTGTGACCTTTGGTTTAAGACAGCATTTAGCACTTTGTTGCCATCTTTATCTTTGGTAACATTGTAAGTCATGCTATAAGCACAAGGCTCAAGATGACCTCCATCTAAATACTGAGGAATAAACATATTGGTAATTATTCTTCTTGAGTAAGGATTCTTCTTGATTTCTTTCAGCACAAAATCCATTTGATCTAATTGTTCACCATTTCGAGAATCTTTTTGACCAATTACATATCCATAGCAAGTTCCAATTGAACCGTCTTCATCAGCCCAAGCATCCCAAATGTGAGGCTTTAAATCATGGATGTTGTTGCTTTTCTTTTGATAGATCCACAAGATTTCATCCATCGCACTTTTAATGGCAGTCCTTCTTAAGGTTAAGGCAGGGAACTCCTCCCTTAAGTCATATCTATTGATGACTCCAAACTTTTTGATAGTGTAAGCCTTTTCTTTGGTGTCTTCCCAAATTGGCCTGACATTACCATCGCTAGTGTCTGTACCATTCTCTAAAATATCTTGGCACATTTGTTTAAAAAGTTTATCAGCTTTACTCATAATTGTTTCCCTCGATTACACCATTAATTATACAAGAAAAAGTTTAAAATAAATAAGCAGTTATGAACAAAGAAACATTATTCTCTATTCTCTTGAATAAGATTAGAGATTTTTAAGTTGTATTAATGGGAAGAAAACATTAAAATATTGATGGTATTTAAATGAATCATATCCCTATCAGGGGCGTGAAGAGCGTACTACGGGAATGATACAGGAGGTAAATATGAACAATTTAAAGACTAAGAAGTGGGTTGGGACAGCCTTATTGGGTGCCTTGATTGTGGTGTTACAAACATTCGCAAGCGGCATCAAAATAGGAACTTTTACACCCACTTTATCATTGATTCCAATCATTATTGGGGCCATCGTTTATGGACCTTTGGCTGGAGCAATTTTAGGCCTTGTTTTTGGGGCGGTAGTTTTTGTGGCAGTATTATCAGGTGCAGAAGCTATGAGCACCATGATGTTAGGCCATAATGCTTTTGCGACTTTATTTGTGTGTTTGTTTAAAGGGGCAATGGCAGGTTATGTGCCAGGACTCATTTACAATGCATTAAAGGAGAAAAATGAGTTACTTGCGACAACTTTAGCAGCGATTGCAGCACCAGTGATGAATACCGGGATTTTCTCTATTGCTCTTTTAACTGTTTTCAAACCAATTGCTGAACAGTTTGCAACAATGTTAAATTTTGCGGGAGCAGGGCATTTTATCGTTTTAGGAATAATTGGAACAAACTTCTTATTTGAATTGGCTGTTAATGTGGTTCTTGTTCCAGTAGTTAAAAGAGTTATTAAAGCAATTGATTAGGAGTATAGGATGTTATTAGCGATTGATATGGGTAATTCCAACATTGAAGTTGGGTTGTTGGACAATGAACAGATTTTGTTTTCAGAGCGCATTGCCACAGATGTAAATAAAACAGCAAGTGAATATGCAGTTTTGTTGCATGCCTTATTGGAGATTAGAAAAGTTGAGATTAATAAAATAGAGGGAGCAATCATTTCTAGTGTTGTTCCTCCACTTACTTATGAATTAAGAGAAGCAGTTAAAAATGTAACATCAGTAAGTGCATTGATTGTGGGACCAAATCTAAAAAGTGGTATAAAGATTAAAATTGAAGATCCTAAATCACTAGGGGCAGATTTGTTGGTTGGAGCTGTAGCTGCAAAGCAACTCTATGGTTCACCAGCCATCATTATTGATATGGGAACAGCATCAACAATAACCGTTGTGGATAAAGAAGATAGTTTTATTGGGGGAGTTATTATGCCAGGAGTTGGAGTTTCTCTCAACGCATTAACAAACGAGACTTCCAAATTGCCTAAGATAGATTTAACAACTCCAAAGAAAGTAATTAATACGACTACGGTTGAGTGTATGCAAAGTGGCATTGTTTATGGACAGGCTTCATTGCTAGATGGCATGATTCAAAAGATGAAAAAGGAATTAGGTTATGATTGCAAAGTCATTGCTACTGGTGGCTTAGCAAAGCTAATTGTTCCTTATTGCCAGCAGGAGATAATTCTGGATAACGATTTGATGTTGAAGGGATTGAGGATTATCTACAATAAAAATAGATAGAGCAAGATTTTTACTAATCTTGCTCTATTTTAAAGTGATGTTATAAATACTTTTCAACTTCTTTCTTTGTGGTGTCAAAGGTCTTTGTTACAAGTTTGACAATTTCTGCCTTAGAAGAATCAGGCTTAGCAATCTTAAGCAATTCAATTGCATTTTGGATAGAAACGGCTTTTTCTTCAGCACGACCCTCAGCACGTCCTTCATCTTTTAATTCATCCATAATTCTACACATATGAATCTGACCCTCCTTTGCTTCCTTGAAATGTTTGACTCTTTCTCTTAATGGCTCAAGATACATTTCATCTGGATTACTACACCAAAAGTCGTGAACTAGCATTCCAATGTCATCACTGCCTTTGTAGGAGCCGTTGACATATATGATATGTTCTTTGTCATCAAAGAGACTTTTATCATCTTCAATTATAACACGTTCAATGTGGTAAATTGGGTGTTTTTTCTTGAAAAAATCAGTTTCTGTAAAAATGATTACATAAGACTCTGGCAGCATTTCCCAATCTTCACCAGGCTGTAAAGAGCTTGCATCTAACATACTGCTGTTATATCTGGCTCTTTTGGTTTTTGCGCCAGCTTCATCCTTTTGAATCTCGATGTTATAAATAATTCCATTAGAATCAATTGCCGTAATATCCAAACGAATTGATTTGCCATGTAGATTTGTTAGAACATCCTGGGTTTTGACAGAAACAACTGATAAAGCAGAATTGTTCAGAATTATTCTTAAAATACATTGTGTTGCTTCAATGTGATTATCAAATACTACTGACATGAAAGTGTCATCAAAAAGTTTAAATCTCCTAATAGCCGCTAAATACTTTTCTTTATCTTTGGCTTTAATCAAGATGCTTCACCAGTACTCGCAATAAAACTAATCCTCTCAGCAATAATCTTATTTGTCTCATTTTCGCTTGCCTCTAAGCGTCCTTTAATAGCCACTACCGTACCTTCTCGATAATGGGATATGGCTGTTTCCGCAATGCCTCGCCACAACTGCACCGTAAAGATATCGCTTGTTATTACACCTTCTTCATTTCTAAAAGGTTTTTCAACTTTCATTTTAAATGTCGCATTTCGGTTATTGCTTTCTGATTGTTTAGGTAATTCATATACTGTGCCAATTAAAATAATCTGGTTCATAAAAGTCCTCCTACTAAACTATAGTTTGCAATTTCTAAAATTCCTCAAAAGTTTAAAGTGACTATTCTCAAAATTACTCTGTTGTGATGATGATTAATAAAAACCTAGAATATTGGTGTTGATAAACAATTGTGATAAACTTTAGTTAGAACTTACGAGGTAATACTAGATGTACGATTATTTAATTGTAGGCAGTGGTTTATTTGGCTGTGTATTTGCGTATGAAGCCACAAAAAGAGGATATAAATGCCTGGTTATTGAAAAAAGAAATCATGTTGGTGGCAATGTTTATAATGAGGAGACAGAAGGAGTCAATGTTCATAAATATGGGGCTCATATTTTCCATACTAGTGACGAAGAAGTTTGGGCATATGTTAATGGATTTGTGAGATTTAATAATTATGTTAATTCTCCTGTTGCAAATTATAAAGGTGAACTATATAACTTACCTTTTAATATGAATACTTTTGCGAGAATGTGGAATATAACCACACCTCAACAAGCTCAAGCAATAATAAAACAACAAAGCGAAGAGATTAAAGGAGAACCAAAGAATTTGGAAGAACAAGCCATCTCTTTGGTAGGAAGAGATATATATCAGAAACTTGTTAAAGGTTATACTGAAAAACAATGGGGGAGAGATTGTAAGGATTTGCCATCTTTCATTATTAAACGTTTGCCTTTGCGTTTCACTTTTGATAACAACTATTTCAACGATCCTTACCAAGGGATTCCAATTGGTGGATACAATGTTTTGGTAAACAAGCTGTTGGAAGGAACGGATGTCATTTTGAATACTGACTATCTTAGCGATAAAGAATCCTTCAACAAACAAGCTAAGAAGGTTGTTTACACAGGAATGTTAGATGAATACTTTAATAATGTTTTTGGAAAGTTGGAATATAGAAGCTTAAAATTTGAAACAGAAACAATTGACAGTGATAATTATCAAGGAGTTGCGGTTATGAACTATACCGATAGAGAAACACCTTATACTAGAATCATTGAGCATAAGCATTTTGAATTTGGAAAGCAAGAAAAGACAGTCATTACCAAAGAATATCCAACTGATTGGCAGGAAGGCATGGAGCCTTATTATCCAGTTAATGATGATAAGAATAATGAATTGTTTAACAAATATAAAGAATTAGCCGCACAAGAAGAGAATGTGATTTTTGGTGGTAGATTAGCTGAGTATAAATATTACGACATGGATAAAGTCATCCGTTCTGCCTTGGATTGTGTCAAAGAGGAATTCAGGGAATTACAATGACTCGAAGAATTCTAATTGGTTATTTGACAAAAGGTCAAGGAGGTATTGACAGATACCTCAAACAGGTTGTTGAATACCTTGAAGGCGAAGATGTTCAAATTGACTTTCTAACCAGTACTAAACAAGATGACGATTTTAAAGAATTCTTAGATAAACATAATTGTCGAGTTTTTCACATCCCTAGTTTGAAGGATTACACTGGTAGAATCGAAAAGCTCAAACAAATTATGACAAACAATAAATACGATGTTTTATACCTCAATATCTCCACTCTAGCTATGTGGAGAGATTTAAAAGTGGCTAAAGAGTGTGGTGTCAAGGAGAGGATAGTTCACAGCCACTCTACTGGAATTGATGAGAGTTCTTGGATTAAGCATAAGCTCATATCAATCATGCACAATATTGGTAGAAAAGAAGTTGTAAAATATGCAACAAAGTTTTTGTGTATTTCCAAACAATCTGCCAAGTGGTTTTATCCAGATGGCTTGGATTATGAAATAGTTTATAATTCAATAGATTTCCACAGTTTGGAATTTAGCGAAGAATTGAGAAAGCAGACTCGCCAAGAATTAAACATACTTGATGAATATCTGGTTGTTGGTTTTGTTGGATTATTTAATTATTCGAAAAATGTATCTTTTCTAGTTGATATCTTCAAGGAATTAAAGAAAAGGCATGAAAAAACGGCTTTATTGCTGGTTGGTGATGGTCCAGACAGAAAAGAACTTGAAGAGAAAGTAAAAAATGAAGAAATCAGTGATGTTGTTTTTTATGGATATGCCAAGAATAATTTACAATCTCTGTATTCAGCCATGGATGTGTTTGTACTACCATCACGATTTGAAGGGTTTGGAGTTGTTTGTTTAGAAGCTCAAGCTAATGGGCTAAAATGTCTATTTTCTGATGTTATAAGTGATGAAGTAGTAATAACGGAGAATGCGGTTAAGTTTTTGAGCGTAGATAAAAGTCCTGAGAGTTGGGCAGAAGATCTTGCAGGTTTTTCATCTTCCGATACAAGAAGAGGGAGTAATATAGTTGAGGAAAAAAGAAAACTATTTCAAAAAGAAACTCAAATGTTAATAGTCAAAAGACTGCTAACATAGAATCCTATTTGATAATAAGTAGAGTAATTGTTAGAATGATAAATATGGAAATGACAAATAGAATTACTTTTAATGAATTGCAGCTTATATCCAAAGTGGATATCATCTTCACCTTATCGTATCTATTGTTGGGTGTATGTTCCTTTAATTCGGTGATAGCTTTTTCACCAGCATTTAGAGTTCTAACATATCTAGTGTTTGCTTTCGGTGCATCTATGCTGTGTTATAGATTAATTAATTACAAAACATACTTGAGGAGTAGGTACTTAATTATACTTGTTTTTTTTGTTTGCAGTTACATAGTGTCAATGGTCTTTAATAAGCAATATGGCATAATAGAGAATTTACAAGGTCTATCATGGATTACAATGATATTCGGTCTATTATACGCAAATTCACAAGAAGAATCACAAGAAGTTAGAAAATATAAGTTTGAAACTGTAATGAAGTTCTATGTTGGTTACGTTTTTTTAGCTAATATTGTTGGTATTGGTATGTTTGTTGTGCAATTTGGAGATCCAACAGCAGAGATTACCAATACTTACAGCGGCTTTATCTGGGGGAGATTGTGGGGGCTCTATAGCGATCCTAACAAAGGAGCAATAATGAGCATAATAGCAATTATCTATTTACTGTACAAAGCGTTGACTAATGGAGATAGAAAAAATACATTCATATATATTCAGGTGTTTGTAAACTACTTCTACGTATTTTTAAGCGATTCTAGAACTGGATTACTAGGAGGGTTTATTGGCTTATCATTTTTTGTGTTTTTCTATATGTTTGAACGATGGCATAAACATAGCTTCATAAAAAAAGTCATATTATCAACCTTAATTGTTTTAGGATCAATGACCAGTTTACATATTGTAGATTTTGGCTTATCTCACCTTATAACGGATGTAGTGGGAAGGAATGTTTTTGAAAAGAAAAACAATCTTGAATTAAGTGGACTTGATAATAGAAGAATGGCTATATGGACTAGCAGCGTGGAAGTTTGGACATATTCTCCAATTGTGGGAACAAGTGCACGAAATTCTATTCTGTTTGCCCAAGATCATTGTCCTGATACATATGTAGTTAATAATGATATGGGGAATTTTGATTCTGCTCATAATTTTCTGCTTGATGTTCTGGTATTTCAGGGTGTTATTGGTGTAGCGATCATTTTGACTTTCATTGTAAATGTTTTTAAAGATAGTTGGTCTTTGCTTTGTAGCGGACCGCTTGATTTATATGTAGTGACTCTATTTAGCTGCATAATAGTGTTAGGGGTTAGCGGGCTTTTGCAACCTGATATGCTTTATGTGAATTCATCAAACACCATTCTATTTTGGTTTATGTTAGGAATAATAATGCAATTACCAGTTAAAAAGAAAAACGTGGAGGATATACATAATGAAAAAAATAGCAATAATATCTAATGGATATGGATGGTTGCCATGTGAGAAGGGGCCTTCCAGGTTTTACTTCATATGTAAAATATTCCAAGAAAATGGTTATGATGTTGAATTAATAACTACAAGTTTTCAACACTTTGAAAAGAAAGAAAGAGATAAGAAATTAATCTTATCTCAAAACTATCCTTTCAAAATCACCTTTATCGATGTTCCACCATATGCGAAGAACATTGATGTTAAAAGGATTTTTAGTAACTTGAAAGCAGCTAAAGGAATTAAGCAATATCTTAATAGTGTTAACGATAAATACGACATTGTTTATTGTTCAATTCCATCAAATAGAGTGGCACGTGTTGTTGGTGAGTATTGTCACAATCACAATATTCCTTTAATTGTTGATGTGGAAGATTTATGGCCTGAGGCTATGGAAATGGTTGTGAAAAACAAGCTTGCTAGAAAACTATTGTTCCCATTGAAAAATGATGCTGAAAAAGTGTATTCATATGCTGATGCGGTTATTGGAACATCAGATGAATATACAAATAGAGCCTTTAAGTATCAGAATTTAGATATTGAGCATCGCACTGTTTATGTTGGTTGTGACCTGCAGCAATTTGATGATGGCATCAAAGAACATGAAAACGAAATTGATAAACCTTATGGAGAAAAATGGGTGACATATGCAGGTTCAATTGGTACAAGCTATAACATTGATAACATGGTTAGAGCTTGTAAGCTATTGGAAGATGAGGGCAGAGACAATATTAAGTTTAAGATATTAGGAACGGGACCTGACCAAACAGCGGTTGAGCAGTTAGCTAAAGATTTGGGATGTAAGAATATTGAATTTGTAGGTTATGTTGCTTATCCAATGATGGCTGCCTACTTATCGAAATCAGATATTTCAGTTAATTCTTTTGTTAAGGGAGCTCCACAAAGTATCGTTAATAAGGTTGGTGACTATTTTGCAGCTGGTAAGCCAGTTATTAACACTTTAGAATCACCAGAGTTTTGCGATTTGATGGAAAAATATAATTTGGGCTTAAATGTTGAACCAGGCAATCCTGAAGCATTTAAAAATGCCGTTATCAGCATTTTAGGAAGTGATGATTATCTTGTGATGTGCAATAATGCTAGGGCACTAGCAGAAACACGTTTTGATAGAAAAACTTCTTATTTAGAAATGGTTAAAATTGCTGATAAGCTGATTGGGGAAAGTAAGTAGATGAAAGATCTTATTTCAGTAATTGTTCCAGTATACAATGTTGAGAACTATTTGAATAGATGTGTGGATTCTATTCTATCTTCAACTTATGAAAGCATAGAGCTTATCTTAGTAGACGATGGTTCAACTGATGGTTCTGCTCAAATCTGTGATGACTACGCTAAAAAGTTTCCAGAAAAAGTGAAGGTTTATCATATAGAAAATGGTGGGCAATCAAATGCTAGAAACTATGGGGTAAGTGTTGCTAGTGGAAGTTTGATTGGATTTGTTGATTCAGATGATTCCATAACCCCTGATATGTATGAGTACTTATTTGATGTCATGGATAAATATGATGTTGACATCAGTATGTGTTCATTTACTAGAAAGTTCGATGATCTCGATGTTAATGATGATGGCGAAGTTGTAAAAATATATGATTCCTATGAAGATATCATGAATTTCTTTTACAGATTAAATGGTGAGATAAGTTTTTATTCTGTTTGGAATAGGTTATATAAAAAAGAGCTTATCCAGGATGTTAAATTCTTGGACAAGTTTACACATGAAGATTGTTATTATACATACGAGGTTTATAAAAAAAGTAAGAAGATTGCTGTTTCAAATTTAAAGAAATACTTTTATTTCAAAAATAATGAAGGTATTACTAGGCAAAGATTGTCGAATAAGGATGAATACCTATTACGTGTTTGGGATTTGATTGTTGAAAAGGAACAGGGAACAGTTTTTGAACAAGCAGCCATAATTAATAGAAAAAGAGCGTCATTTACTTTATTAGCTAAAGCCTTTTTATATGGCAAACATGAAAATATTGACTTTAGTTTTCTTACAAAAATCAAAAAAGAAGTTTCCAATAATTTTGGTGAATTGATGAAAGGACATTATTTATCTCTGTCAAGAAAAGTTCTGTTGTGCCTTGTTAGGTTGCTGTATTGTTGGTGATTTTTACTAATGAGTTCAATAATGATATAATACTAGCTATGGAGGCGATTTAGATGACTAAAAACGGAAAAGTCAAACCTCAAAATAAAAAAATGCACACTGTTGCTTATGTGATTTCAGTAATAGTGGCCATTGCTTTAGCAGTAATTTCTTATTTGCTATATAAGACGGTAATAGGGATGAATATCATTCCAGAGAGATATACAAATATCCTGATGTATGCATTAATTGGATTTAATGCGTTTTTTGCGCTGATTGCGGTAATACCTGGAGTAAGCACCTTAAACAAGACGTTACAAATAGTGATATGTAGTTTTGTCGCTGCTGCTTTAATGGTTGTAAATGTAAAAATTCCAGATTATTTGGGGCGCTTTGAAAGAATGTTTAACACCGTTCCAGAAGAGGGTACTCTTTTGATGAGCGTTTATGCTCTAAGTGATTCGGAAAAGATTCAATCAGTTCAAGACCTCGCTGAGGCAAAGATTGGTGTTTTGGAAGACAAAAATTCAGAATATTTGGATTACTCTTATAAGGTAATTTCAAGAGAGTTGAATGGCGATAGCATAGAACCAGTTTCATATGATAGTGTTTATTCATTGGCTGAAGATTTATATAATGGCCAATTGGACGCAATTCTTATGAACCAAACTTATGCTAGTTTTATTGCTGATAATGCAGATTTCAGTGGTTTTAATTATAAAACCAGAATCATTTATACAATTGCCCATAAGATTCAACTTAGCTATGAAACAGAACAAGTTGGAAACATCATTAACGAACCATTTATTATTGCTGTAAGTGGTAATGATAGTTGGGATTATTCTGAGATGAATCCATCAACGAATATTTCACGTTCAGATGTGAATATGTTAGTTGTGGTTAATCCAACCACAAAGAAGATTTTAATAGTGTCCATTCCTAGAGACTCATATGTTGCAATTGGTGGGGATACCAGTGCAATGGATAAGTTGACTCACTCAACAATTTATGGGATTGATACTTGGGAAAGAACCATTAATAACTTATTAGGCATTAAAATAAACTACTTTGTAAGAATGAATTTCCAATCGTTAGTCAATGTAGTTGATGCGTTAGGTGGAATTGAGATTGATAATCCATATTTCATGCAGTTTGGTTTGGATCGTTTTAACAGAACTACTGGCCAGAAGGAATATATGTATTTTTGGTTTAATGAAGGCAGAATCACAATTAATGGTGATGAGGCTTTAGGTTATGTCAGGGAAAGAAAATCTTTAAAGAACGGTGATATGGACAGAATTCAACATCAAGCAATTGTTATTAAAGGATTGGTTGATAAAGTAACACAAGTATCTGTTATCACAAAGATTTCAGACTTGTTAAAGGCAATTGACGGAACATTTATCACCGATATAAACACTAACCAAATATTTGCTTTGGTCCAAATGCAACTTGATGATATGGCTAGTTGGGATATATCTTCATATTCTTTGAATGGAAGTACAGCCCAAAGAACCAGTTATGCCATGGGCAACACAACGCAAAGAACAGAAGAAAAAACAGTTATTAAAGAAGTGACAGATTATGAAAATCCAATTTTAGATGAAAATGGTGAGCCTGTATTAGATGCAGATGGAAACCCTACCTATGGAACAAAGAAAGTTGAAGAAACAGAGACAATCACAATTGAGCCAACATACTATAGTGTTGTTATTTTGAATAATTCATCAATAACAGAAGCTCAACAAAAAATTAGAGAAATAATGAATCCTTAGAGGTGATGTATGAAAGCGCCTTTATTGTCGATAATAATACCGATATACAATTCCGAGAAGTATTTGAAAAGATGCTTAGAAAGCATATGTCAGCAATCCTTTTCCGATTTTGAGTGCATAATGGTAGATGATGGTTCAACTGATTCATCTAAAGAAATATGCTTAGAGTATGCGGAAAAGAATTCAAGATTCAAACTCATTTCAGTTTTGAATGGTGGTGTTTCCAAAGCGAGAAACATAGGCATTGATAATGCGAAAGGATCTTATATTACTTTTGTAGATAGTGATGACAAGATAATTGATAGTATTTACGATGATGTTTTTAAATATATTCAAAGCGAAGAAAGTGATGTTACATGTTTTGGCATTAATGCGATAAAAGATAATGTGGTTTCGAGAGTTCCATTTGTGAACTTGAACACTTGTACCAATTTCATCAAATATGAATCTTATATGAATGCAGTGTGGAATAAGGTATATAGTTTAGATTTGTTAAATCAGAATAATATCAGGTTTAATGAACACCTTACAATGGCTGAAGATTTTCTGTTTGTTTTTAAGGCAATGTACTTTGCTAAAAAGGTTAGATATTTTGATGTATGTGGTTATGAGTACTACATTAATCAAGGATCTGCTGTTAATTCAAACATGACAAACAAAAAGTTGAATTCATTAAAAGAATCATATGAAGAGTTTGTTTCTTTTTGTGAGAAGGAAAATATTACTGCTCAGTACAAAGAGTTGATTAAATTCAGAAAAATGGTTTATGCAATCTATTATTTGGTTCATAAAGATTTTTATGATCCTAAAGAATACAGAAAGAATGTTGATAGAGGAGACTGCTATTTTTATAGAAAAAGATATGATTTGGCACTAATATCATTATTTTCCTCTTATGGTATTGACCTGTTTTCAAACACGTATATGAAGCTGAAGGGTATTATTAAAGGGTAATCCAAATGAATCCAAAGATTAGTGTTATAGTTCCAGTTTACAATGTTGAAAACTATGTTGAACGCTGTCTAAATAGTATCATTGGTCAAACTTATGATAATTTAGAGATTATAGTTGTCAATGATGGCTCAACAGATAATTCCGAAACTATTTGTAGAAGAATTGCGAATCAGAATGATAGGATTAAGGTTTTTTCGAAAGAAAATGGTGGCTTATCAGATGCTCGTAATTATGGATTAGATAGGGCAACAGGAGAATACATTTCTTTCATCGATAGTGATGATTATATTTCTCCATTTTTTTATGAGACAGCGGTTGATAGAATTCGCAAATATAATGCTGATATTGTTTCGGTTAATTGGTTATCCTTTAACAATGACACCAATGTAGAGCACGTTGAAAACAAAAACGATGCCAAAGAATATGTGTATCATGATAGTGAAATCATTTCAAATTATTTAGTTAGTAGAAACCGTCGAATCATTGATCACAGTGCTTGTATAAAAGTTTATAAGAGTAGTTTATTCAAAAACTTAAGATTTCCAAAAGGCAAGTACCATGAAGATTTATTCTTAACATATAAACTTTTGGATAATGCTAGAACTTATGTGTTTGTAGATTTACCATTATACTTTTATTACAGAGGTAACACTAATAGTATTACTTTTAATTACGGAGTCAAAAACTATAAGGATGAGTGTGAAGCCATTTTTGAAATGATTGAATACTTTAATGAAACAGCACAAAGTGGAGAAGCCTATCATTTTGGATGCCTTTCACTATTTGAAACAATGATAAGAGCTAATGGTTTTATTGATTCGGTAGAGATTGCTGAAACTAAAACACACTCTATTAACTGGGTTAAGAATCATGTGTTCAAGGCAGAAAAGATGTCTTTAAAGAAGAAACTTGTGATTTATACTTTTGTTGATAGGATACCAGCTTATATCGCAATTAGGAAGTTTTTGAAAAGATACTAAATAGTAAAATAAAGGGGAATATGATTATGGTGAACGAATTCACTTTTATTGTTTTGGCATATAACCACGAGGATTATATCGTTGATCATCTTGAAAGCATGAAATCAATTATTGAAAAGTATGCAGAAGGGGTTTCAGTTGATTTAATAGTATCTGATGACTGTTCAAAAGATGACACTGTCAATCTGGCTAAACAATGGATAGAAAAGAATAAAGCCCTGTTTAGAAACTCAAGAATTTTAGTTCAAGAAGAAAACAAAGGCATTATTAATAGCATATTTGAATCTGTGCAGTATTCCTCAACTAGATATGGAAAGTATTTAGCAGGTGATGATTTATATGGGGATGAAAACATTTTTGATTTAATTGAAGATGCCCTTGTTTTAACCCCTGTAGCAGCTTTTGGTGGAGACGAGGTTATCAGGAATGGCTTTGGTGAGAGATTTAAGTATTTACTAACATGCAAAAACCAAAGAGATTTTTCAAGAATAATGAAAATTGATAATTTTATCCCAGCACCAGGAGCATTTTTCCCGTTAGATTATCTAAGGGATCAAGGCTTAAAGGAATTCTTGAAAGGCTTTAGAAATATAGAAGACTACCCTATGTTTTATTATTTCATAGTTAAAAAAGAATACCCAACCAAAGTAATTACAAAAAAGTATATAAAATACCGAATTGGGAATGGTATTTCAACTAACACCAAACCAAGCGAAAGTTTTCGGAAAGAACAAGAGTTTTTATACGAGTATTTGAACCTTGCGCTGTATAAGAAATTAAGGTATTTTAATATAAAGTGGTACTATAAGAAGTGGATACAATTTAAAGCAAATTTTATAAAAATTGATTTTTAGAATGGAGTGTTTATGAAAGGCATAATTTTAGCAGGTGGTTCAGGAACAAGACTATACCCATTAACAATTACAACATCAAAGCAGTTGTTACCAATCTATGATAAGCCAATGATTTATTATCCTCTTTCAACCCTGATGTTAGCGGGGATTAAGGATATTTTGATTATTTCTACTCCCCAAGATACTCCAAATTACCAAAAGCTATTAGGTGACGGCAAACAATTTGGCATAAATTTGACATATGCAATTCAAGAAAAACCTGAGGGTTTGGCACAGGCTTTTTTAATTGGCGAGAGCTTTGTTGGAGATGATACATGTGCGATGATTTTAGGAGATAACATCTTTTATGGCAGTTGGTTTAGAAAACAATTGAAAGAAGCTCAAGAGAACGCTGATAATGGATATGCGACAATTTTTGCTTATTATGTCAATGATCCTAAGAGATTTGGAATTGTTGAATTTGATCAAGATTTGAATGTGAAATCAGTTGAAGAGAAGCCTCAAAATCCAAAGTCGAATTATTGTATAACAGGTTTATATTTCTATGATAATTCAGTTTTAGAAAAAGCTAAAAACGTTAAGAAATCTCCACGTGGGGAGTTGGAAATCACAGATTTAAATCGCATGTTTTTAGAGGAGAATAGATTAAAAGTGCAAATTCTAGGAAGAGGTTTCGCTTGGATGGATACAGGCACTGTTGATAGCCTTATGAAAGCAGCAAATTACATTAGCACTATACAAAATACAAATGGTGTAGTAATTTACTCTCCAGAAGAGATTGCGTATCACGAAAAATGGATTTCGAAAGAGCAACTTCTTGAATCGGCTGAAAGATATGGATCCTCAGCATATGGCGAACACCTCAAACAAGTTGCTCAAGATAGGTTCTTATACAAAGGTGTCGAGAAGGAGATTGATTGATGAAAGTATTGGTAACAGGCGGAGCAGGCTTTATCGGTTCTAATTTTGTTTATTATGAATTAAAGCATCATCCTGAAGATGAGATTGTGTGTTTAGACAAATTGACTTATGCAGGGAATCTAGAGACATTGAAGGATGCCATGAACAATCCTAAATTTAAATTTGTGAAAGGTGATATCTCAGATAGAGATTTTATTTTCGACTTATTTGAAAAAGAGAGATTTGACATTGTAGTTAACTTTGCTGCTGAAAGTCATGTTGACAGAAGCATTGAAGATCCTGAAATCTTTGTAAAAACAAATGTTTTGGGAACGACTACTTTATTGGACGCAGTCAAAAAGTTTGGAATAAAAAGATTTCATCAAGTCTCTACTGATGAAGTATATGGTGATTTACCATTAGAAAGAAAAGATTTGTTCTTTACTGAAGAAACACCGCTCCATACCTCTAGTCCCTATTCTAGCGCTAAAGCAGCTGCAGACTTATTTGTATTGGCATATCACAGGACTTATGGGTTGCCTGTAACTATAAGTAGGTGCTCAAACAACTATGGACCATACCATTTTCCTGAAAAATTAATACCATTGATTATTTCACGTGCTTTAAATGATGAAACTATCCCAGTGTATGGTACTGGTGAAAATGTTAGAGATTGGCTTCATGTAGAAGACCATTGTTCAGCCATTGATTTAATTATTAGAAATGGTAAGGATGGTGAAGTTTATAACATAGGTGGGCATAACGAAAGAACAAACCTAGAAGTTGTTAAGACTATTCTAAAGGCTTTAAATAAACCTGAAAGTTTAATAACTTTCGTTTCTGACAGAAAAGGTCACGATTTAAGATATGCGATTGACCCAACAAAAATTGAGACAGAACTTGGGTGGAAACCAAAATACACATTTGATACAGGTATTCCAGTTACCATTGAGTGGTACTTGAATAATCGTGAGTGGTGGGAAAACATAATAAATGGTGAGTACCAAAACTACTATGAAAAAATGTATGGTGATAGGTGAAATAATGGGTACTTGTTTGATTAGTTTTGATGTGCATGAAGACTCCAGAGGAAGTTTAATAGCTGTCGAGCAGTTTAAAGAAATCCCTTTTGAAATAAAACGTGTCTATTACATGTGGGGAACCGATAAAGGTATAGTGAGGGGAAAACATGCTCATAAGGATTTGCAACAAGTTTTGATTTGTTTAAATGGTTCTTGTAAAGTATCTACATCTGATGGAAAAACAAAGACTGAATACAACTTAAAAAATCCTAAAGATGGATTATTAATCAGTGGACTTGTTTGGAGAGAAATGTATGATTTTTCACAAGATGCAGTATTAATGGTCATTGCTAGTGATCATTACAATGAAGATGATTACATTAGAGATTACGAGACTTTTTTAGAATTGGTGAGGAATAGTTAGTATGAAAATACCTTTTGTTGATTTAAAACCCTTGGAAAAAGAATTGGACTATGATTTAAGACAGGCTTTTGAACGTGTTTATTCAAGTAGCTGGTATATTGGTGGCAATGAAGATAAGAAGTTTGAAAATGATTTTGCAGATTATTGTGGTTGCAGGTATGCTGTTGGTGTTGGTAATGGTTTAGATGCTATTATGTTAGCGCTAAAAGCTCTTAACATTGGTCCTGGTGATGAGGTCATTGTTCCAAGCAACACTTATATTGCTACTGCTTTAGCAGTAACTTATGTTGGAGCAACAGTAGTGTTTGTAGAGCCTGACATAAGAACGTTTAACATAGATCCAAAAAGAATTGAAGAAAAAATAAGCAAAAATACTAAGGCCATAATTCCAGTACACTTATATGGTC
>CADBLN010000177.1 GCA_902795525.1 uncultured Erysipelotrichaceae bacterium
TCTTAATTGTGGTTATGGGTTTTGAGATGTTAATGTCAACAGCAATAAACCTATGGATGGGTTACGAAAGGTTTGAGTATAAGTATAAAAGTGTTGTTATAGTTACGTTATTAATGACAGTCCTTTCAACTTTATTAGGGATAGCTGCAGTTAATCACTTCGAAAATAAAGCCTTAGTCAAAGTATTGTCAGGTTCCTTATTCGTTATATTTATCGGGCTCATTATATATGTATATCTGCTAATCAAAGGCAAAAAGTTCTATGATAAGGATTATTGGAAGTTTGCGTTGTCTTTCAATGTACCGCTTATTCCTTACTATTTATCTCAAATGATTTTTAATCAATCAGATAAGTTAATGATTGATGCAATGTGTGGAAGGGGCGATGCCGCAAAATATGGAATTGCATATAACATAGCTTTGATTTTTACTTTTGTTTTAAATGCTATAAACAACTCTTATGTACCATGGCTGTTTAGGAAAATAAAAGATAAAGAATATGAAGAAAATAAAAAGCTTTCTTACGGTATAGCATTCTTTATGGCTTTCATACTGTTGGGGCTAATCGCAATATCTCCTGAATTAATGAGACTGCTACACCACGATTACTATGATGCTGTATGGGTAATTCCTCCAGTTGCGGCTAGTCTTTTGTTTTTATTTTATTCACAACTTTACATAAATGTTGAATTCTACTATGCAAATCAGAAGTATCTGTTTTTGGGGTCCATATTACCAGCTTTAATTAATATTGGCTTGAATTATTTGTTGTTACCTAAATATGGTTACTATATTGCTGGTTATACAACGCTAATTAGCTATATTCTTTTCGCCTTTATAAATGCATTACTATCAAAGCGTACATTACGTAAACACAACAGTAGTGAGCATATATATGATGATAAAAAATTGATTTATTTATCAATAGGATTTTTAGTGCTGTCTGCTTTGTTAACGATATTGTATAACTATACTATGATTAGATATGCAGCTATTGGGGCGGTTGTTTTATTTATCGCTATTAATTATAGAAGGGTTTATAATGTAATTGTTGAATATTTGAATGTTTTTAAATAGTCTGATTATCTGAGGAAAAATGGAACTTATTAAGAAGTATATTAAAAAATGCAAAAGCGTTTTAAAAGATTTAAGAGCTAGGTATTATTTAACAAGACATCATACACAAGGTCATGAAAAGATTAGGGTGGCATTTATTGTTCAAATGCCTGAGATTTGGAACAAAATCTCCCCAGTTTTTGAAAAGATGTGTAATGATGATTCTTTTTATCCATTTTTAATAGTAGTACCTAGTTTTAATATTGTCACAAAAGACTTCAATAGCTTTGGCTATGAACTACAGTACTTTAAAAAGTTATATGAAAATATTGATGTTTTTGAATTTGATCAAATAAACATTAATGAACTAAACTGTGACTATGTTTTCTTACAAAGACCATATGATGACTATCTACCTAAGGGATTAAAAGCGATTGATTTAGTAAAGATTACTAAAGTATGTTATATACCATATGGATATGCACCTTCAAAAGTATTTTATGACATGAATACAGATAAAGAGTTTTTTAGAAATGTGTACTTTTTTTTCACTGACAGTGAAGAGGTGTTGAGCATTATTAAACAGAAGTTTAAATATAACGATTTAAATCAAATTCAGCATTTTGAGTTTGATGGATATCCAGCTTGTGAGAGCAGCTTGCTAACACAAGTAAAGGAGTTTGATAAGCAAAAACCAACAATTACTTGGACACCAAGATGGAGTACAGACGAAATAATTGGGGGAAGCACCTTTTTAAAATACAAAGAAAACATGCTGGATTTAAAAGAAAAGAATGATATAGATTTAATATTTAGGCCACATCCTCTAATGTTTGATAATTTTATAAGAGAGGGTATAATGACCAAGGGTGAAGTTGATACTTACCTTGATGAAATGTGCAGACTGGGTATTTCGTATGATTCGCAGAGTGACATTAGTGTTGTTCTTAATAAGACGGATATTCTAATTTCTGATCTTTCATCAATTATAAATGAGTTTTTTCTTACTGGTAAACCAATTATTTATACTAGTGGTATGAATTTTGAGTTTACAGATTATTTTAAGCACATATTAGAAAACGAATATTGCGCAGACAACTTTAGTGAGGTAGAAGATATTTGTAAAACTTTGTTAAAAAAAAGCGACTCTAAACTAATTGAGCGCATGAAATATATAGATCAATTGAAGAAAGTCCATATTGGTGCGTCGAGTAGAATAGTTAATGCCATCAAAGAAGACTTTTTGAATCATTGATGATTGTATAGGGGGGGTAAAAATGTCTTTTCTAAAAATAGTAAGCGATGCGTATGCACCGATAAAACAAATGTATATTGATCCCGGAACTGGAAGTATGTTATTTACAATCCTGGTTGGCACTTTAGGTGTTGCAGTTTATGGGTTGAAAAGCTTAATTTTAAAACTACGAACAAGTTTTGGGCATAAAACAAATGAAAATAGTATTCCATTTGTTATTTTTACTGATTCCAAGCGCTATTGGAATGTCTTTAAACCAATTTGTGACGAGTTTGAAAAAAGGGGTGTTTCATTAGTTTACTACACTCAATCTCAAGATGATCCTATTTTTGATTCAAATTATGAATTTGTGAAAGGCGAGTATATTGGTGATAATAATAGAGCATTTACCAAACTTAACTTTTTGAAGGCAGATGTCCTTCTATCAACAACGCCATCTCTAGATGTTTTTCAATGGAAGAGATCTAAAGATGTCAAGTGGTATGTGCATATTCCACACGCTTGTAGTGATATAACACTGTATAGATTATTTGGGATTGATTATTATGATGCAATCCTTCTTTCGGGGGCTTTTCAAATAGATCAAATCAGAAAATTGGAAGAGTTAAGGAATCTACCAGCCAAGGAGTTGAAAACAGTTGGCCTGACATATTTTGATGTACTTAAGGAAAGAAGAGAGAATACCCCAAGCGTTCACAACGAAAAACCAGTTGTTCTTATTGCGCCAACTTGGGGGCAAAGCTCAATACTTAAAAGATATGGCAAAGAAATAATTGATCCATTAATTAATACGGGATATGAGATTGTGGTAAGACCACACCCACAATCATTTACTTCTGAAAAGGATATGATAGATGAGTTGATGAAGAACTATCCCACACTTGAGTGGAACAGAGACACGGATAACTTTGATATTTTGAATCGTGCAGATATCATGATTTCAGATTATAGTGGAGTAGTTTTTGATTTTTCTCTTGTTTTTGACAAGCCAATAATTTATGCGGATACACAATTTGATGATTCACCTTATGATGCTCACTGGATTGATGATGATCTTTGGACCTTCAAAGTTTTACCTAAAATAGGTATGCAACTGACTAAAGAAAATGTTAAGAACATTAAACAATTGATTGATGATTGCTTAGTGAGTCCAGAGTTTGCAAGTGCAAGGAAGGAAGCTGTTAAACAATCGTGGGAACATATTGGCCAAGCTGCTAATTTAATTGCGGATTATTTGATAGATAAACAAAAAGAATTGAATGGGGAGAGACAACAATGAATATTATGAGTATTTTGGGGACAATAATAATAAATCCAATTAGATTAATTTTTGAATTTGTCTTTACTTTTAGCTTTCTCATCATAACAAAAAGTTATGGTTTATCAATTGTTGCACTAAGTTTAGTGCTAAATATTCTGTTATTACCACTTTACAAAAAAGCTGATGAAATTCAAGCAACAGAAAATGAGTTGCAAAATAAAATGAAGCCAGACATTGACTTTATTAAAAGAACATTCTCTGGTGATGAACAGTTTATGATGCTTCAGACATATTATAGGCAACACAACTATAAGCCAATTTACGCCTTGAGAAGTTCAATATCATTACTTTTACAAATACCGTTTTTTATGGCTGCTTATAGTTTTTTGACAAACTTAAAAAGCCTTTCTGGAGCTTCTTTTGGACCAATTGCTAATCTATTAAAACCTGACGCTTTGTTGTTTGGGCTTAACCTTTTGCCAATAGCAATGACAGTTATAAACATTATTTCATGTATTGTTTATACAAAAGGCCAACCTCTAAAAAGCAAAATCCAGCTATATGTAATGGCACTTGTATTCTTAATTCTTTTATACAATTCTCCATCTGGATTGACTCTATATTATTTGTTGAATAATATTTTTAGTCTAATTAAGAACTTGTTTGATAAAACCAAAAATAAAACAAGAATTATATCAGTTATAGGGATAATTGTTAGTTTGTTAAGTTTATCATTACTATTTAGCGAAGGCATAGGAATAAAAGGAAAGATAATATTAGGAGTAATAGCTTTGTCAGCAATAATAATTTGTGTTTACTTGTTTAGACATAATCAATTACCAAATCTAGACTTCTCAGGTTTTGAAATCCCTAAGTATAGTTTCTTGTTGTGCACAGTATTTTTGTCTTTATTAACTGGCTTACTAATTCCTTCTTCCGTTATAGGTACATCACCTGAAGAGTTTTTAAGCGTTACAATGTTTGTTCATCCAAGGGTATATATCATTAATAGCTTTTTGCTGTCTTTTGGCTTCTTTGTTATCTGGCTTAATGTTTTCTATTTAATGGCAAACAAAAACACAAAAGTCATTTTCAATTTATTCATGTGGATTTTCTGTGTTGTAGGGTTTGTTAATTACATCTTCTTTAACAATAACAACCTAGGAAATATTACAAATATACTTGTTTATGATAATTTACCAACATTTACAAATATTGAATATTTGACAAATATTGTAGTAACTTTGATATTAGCAGTCGCTTTGATTGTTCTAATGAAATATAAGCCAAGCTTAACAACAACAATACTAACTGTTTCAATTTTAGCGATTTCTATTATGTCAACAGTTAATATTGTGAAGATTAATACTGGTGTAGCTGATGTTTTGAAAAGAACTGAAAGTTATTCTAATAATGACCAAATATTACCTTTGAGTAAAGATGGAAAGAATGTTGTTGTATTTATGTTAGATAGAGCAATTAGTTCATATTTCCCATTGATTCTTGAAGAAAAGCCAGAGCTTCAAAAGCAATATGAAGGTTTTACATTTTATCCGAATGCTATTTCCTTTGGCTTAACAACTAATATTGGAACTCCAGGCTTGTTTGGCGGTTATGAATACATGCCTGAAGAAATGAACAAAAGAAGTAATGAGTCTCTGGTAGATAAACAAAACGAAGCGTTAAAGGTCATGCCAAAAATCTTCGATAAAGATGGGTATGAGGTGGTTGTGACTGATCCTCCATATGCAGGTTACACATGGGTTCCTGATTTATCAATTTATAATGACATGCCAAATGTAAAGGCTTATATAACAGATGGTCATTATAATTGGGATGGAGAAAACTATCTAAAATCTTTAAACAGAAACCTATTCTGTTTCGGTTTAACAAAGGTTGTACCAAACATTCTTTATGGTGTTTTATACAATGATGGAGCTTATCTATCCCTAGATGATAAAATTGGAGCTTTTATTAGTTGGTATAATGTGCTTAAACATTTAGATTATATGACATATACTACCAATACCAAGGGGTCATTTATAATGATGCAAAATGCAGCTCCTCATGAGCCAATGATGTTAAGTGTACCAGAGTATGATCCATTTACAGGCAAAAGATATGTTTTTGATGGAAATCCTATTGTTAAAAAATCGATAACAGGAAATACTGTTGAATTAAAATATGAATATCAAATTAATCACTACCATGTAAACATGGCATCTATGATACAAGTAGGGAAATGGCTTGATTATTTAAGAAAACTGGGAGTTTACGATAATACAAAAATAATTATTGTATCAGATCATGGCGCAAGCATTGGAACCCAACCAGAGATGTTAATCTATGATGATGATTTAACTCGATATCACGCATTTTTAATGGTCAAAGACTTTGGTTCTCAGGAATTCAAAATTGATGATACATTTATGACGAATGCTGATGTGGCATATTTAGCAACAAAAGATGTAATTGAAAATCCAATTAATCCTTTTAGCAAAAAGCCAATTAAGAAAATGAAGAAAGATGGTATTAAGTTTAATATACTATCATCGACCGAATGGAACACAAGTGTAAATAATGGGAATACATTTATGGAAGGCAGATGGTACTCAGTTCACGATAATTGTCTTGAGGGTGATTGCTGGGAAATAACTGAAGATCCAAATAAATAGGATGAATAATAGAAGAGTTTTTCTTAATCCAAATGTTAGTGTGATACAATTTATATGGAATAGAGCTTTTACTCCACTAGTTGAGGTGTTTTAGATTTATATGTAACGTATTAAAAGAAAAACTTTCGCGTTAAGAATTATAATTTTAGTTATAGGGAAGAATGGAGACCAAACATAAAGGAGGAGCAAAACTATGGCTAATATAGGATTATTGATTGCTGGTGGTTCCGGCAATCGAATGCATCAAGATATACCAAAGCAATTTATAACTGTAAATGAACGCCCAGTTATCGCATATACACTTGAAGCGTTTGAAAAGCATCCAGAAATTGATGCTATTGCAGTAGTATGCATAGAAGGTTGGGAACAAGTGCTTTGGGCATACGCAAAGCAATTTAGTATTACGAAACTAAAGTATGTAGTTCCGGGCGGAAAAAACGGTCAGGATTCTATAAGAAATGGTGTATATGAGTTAGAGAAGCATTATGACCCAGAAGATATTGTCCTTATACATGACGCAATTAGGCCTATGGTTAGCTCAGAA
>CADBLN010000178.1 GCA_902795525.1 uncultured Erysipelotrichaceae bacterium
ATAAAAGGTGCTAAGTCACCTAAATTCTACGATAAAGAAGAATTGGGTCTTTACACTAAGCAAAGAAAAAAAAGAAAGAGCTATTGGAGTTAAGGAGGAAGTATGTACACATTACCTAGAGATACCGATATATCAAAATTAACAAGTGAACAAATCCATAAAATCATCAATTATGGTGTGAATCTACAAAAAAGATTTAAAAAACTGGAAGACTATTACTTGGGGGTTCATGACGTTTTATCAAGGATTAAGAATAGTGGATTAAGCAACAACAAAATAGTAGTCAACCATCCTAAATACATTGTTGACACTAATGTTGGCTATTTGCTAGGTAATCCTGTAGAATACCAAACTGACGACAATTATGATATAGAGCCTCTCAAAGATGCATACAAGAAACAAACCATTAATGACTTAGATGTTGAAATTGCAAGAGATTGTGGCATTTTTGGGCTTCAATATGAATACGTTTATGCTAACGAAGATTCCGAACCTAGAAGTACAGAAATAGACAACAAACAAATAGTTCTTGTTAGGGATGATACTACTGAACATAAAAAACTATTTGCGGTTATATGGAGAGATGTATATTCAGGTGATGAAGAAAAGAAAGATAAATTACTTTATCAAGAAGTGGTTTTGGTTGATAAGGAAAAACGGCTAACATATCAAATCAAGAATTCACAAATGAAGTTGTTAGAAGAAGAGCAGCATGTGTTTGGTGATGTTCCTGTCATTGAATATAGAAACAATCCTGACTTTCTTGGTGATTTTGAACCTGTTATCTCATTAGTAGATGCATATAACTTATTACAATCAGACAGAGTAAATGATAAAGAGCAATTAGTTGATGCGATATTAGTAGTTCAAGAAATGGACTTTGACGAAAATGACATTGAATCATTATTGGAACATAGAGTTATTGCAGGGGTACCAAATGGAGCAGATGTTAAGTATCTCATTAAAAATCTTAATGAAGCTGACACCGATGTTTTAAGGCAAACAATTGAAAATGACATACATAAGATAAGCATGGTTCCTAATATGAGTGATGAAAACTTTATCGGCAATAGCTCAGGTGTTGCTATTCGCTACAAATTATTAGCTTTTGAACAAAATATCAAAAATAAGGAAAGATACTTTGAAAAAGGCTTAATGGAAAGATTTAAAATGTACAATCATTACTTAATGGTTAAAAGCAATATGCAAGAAGTACCGATAGAGGAAGTAGATGCTATCTTCAAGAGAAATCTACCAAGTAATGACTTTGAAATATCTCAAATGATTAACAATCTTAGTGGATTTGTAGATAAAGAAACACTTATAGCCCAATTATCATTTGTTAAAGATGCTAAGGAGATTGTTGAATTAGCCGAAAAAGAAGAAAGCGAAAGCGTAGCTACAAGTGAAAACAATTATAGTGAAATACCCGATTCTAACGAAAATAATAGGGTGATTAGCTAATGCAAAATAATGAGCAATACTGGGAAAGAAGAGCTCTAATTAGACTCACTGATGCTGAGAAAACATCGCTTATCTATGAAAAGAAAATAAGAAAAGCATATAGAAAAGCTGAAAGAGACATTGAGCAAGAGATTGAAAAAATATATTCGTCATACGCTAAAGATGTTGGATTAAGCAAATCACAACTAAAGATGTTGTTAAATGCTAAAGAAACATCTGATATTTGGAAAAAATTGAAAGCGAAAGGTTATGATTCTTACATCAAAAATAACTACAAAGCTCGTATTAGTCGTTTAGAAGCAGTTAAAGCTCAACTTTATGAGAAATCCAAAGATGTGGGAAAAGTTGAGCAGAAGAACCTTAAACAAGCTTTAAGAAAAGTTTTTAAAGATAGTTATAGCAAAACTAATTATGATATTTGCAAAGAAACAAATATTGATGCCTTTTCTAGCTTAGATGATAAGACAGTTGATACTGTAATTAATTCAAAATGGCATGGTGACAATTATTCTACAAGGGTTTGGAATAACACAGAGGTATTAGCAGCTAAACTCGATGATGTTATGACTAGATCTGTTATGACTGGAGCATCAATGAGCAAGGCTATGAGAGAGATTAGGGAGACGTTTAACACTCATAACTACTATGCTGAAAGATTAATCAGAACAGAGACAAATCGTGCTCATAATGAAGCTGAGGCACTCGCATATGATAAAATGGGAGTTGAAGAATATGTTTTTGTGGC
>CADBLN010000179.1 GCA_902795525.1 uncultured Erysipelotrichaceae bacterium
AAGATAGCATAAATGGTGTTTGTTTCATTGGAATGCCAGCTTTTAATAAACGAGTTCCAATGGGGCGAAAATTAGCTAGCGCCATCTGTAAATCACAGGGAGGCAAAAATCACTCTAAGCTGTTAATAAAGAACATGGATGTGTACAATTCTACAATCAAAAACCCACGAACTGATTTTGACTGGATTAGCTATAATACTGAAAATGTCGATAAATATATTGAAGATCCTTTATGTGGCTTTCCGTTCACAAATGCAGGTTATTTTGATTTGTTGACAGGGATGATTGACGCCTTTAATACAAAGGATTGGCGCATCCTAAAACCTAATTTGCCAATATTATTCTGCAGTGGTCAAGATGATCCTTGTAGTGATATACCAACAGGATTTAGGAAATCACTCGATAATTTAGCTAATGCTGGTTATAAGAATATTGAAGCAAATATTTATGAAAACATGCGTCATGAAATCTTAAATGAGAACGCAAGAAAGATTGTCTACAAAGACATTCTTACATGGCTTGAAGTACAAATTAAAGCTCTCGAATCGCAAGAGATTGAAATATAGTTGAGTTATTGACTAAGCTATAATATTATATTAAAATAATATGGCTGTACAGGATACTATTATGAAATATTCACGTAAAGACTTGTTACAGTTACCAAATCATCACTTAAGCTTTTCAGAAGACATCGACTTTGATGAAGAGACTTATCAGCAGTTTCCAAGAATAAGAAAACTGCGCGATGTTCACGCTGAAGGTGATGGTGAGTACGCCGTAGATGAGCAAAGGTTATATCTTAATTTGCATGTGACTGGTGTTATGACTTGTCCATGTGATATTACATTTGAAGATGTTGATATTCCATTCGATTCTCAAGCAGATGAAATTATAAGCTTTGATGTTAAGGATCGCGATGATATTGAGATATTAAAACCTAATGGTGATGTAATTGAATTGTTACCAATTATATTCAGACAAATTCTATTGGAGGTACCAATAAAGGTAAAAAAAGAAGGAGAAATTATCTATCCTAAGGGTGATGGTTGGGAAGTTGTTTCAGAAAATGACTACCAGACCAATAAGGAAAATGAAATTGATCCTAGACTAGCTGCGTTAAAAGATTATATACCACAGGATGAAGAGGAGGTGTGAGTATGGCAGTACAACAAAGAAGAGTATCAAAGACACGCAAAAACAAACGTAGAACCCACTACAAACTTGCGGCTCCAACACTAGTTAAGTGTCCAAACTGTGGAGAATACAAGTTGCCACATCACGAATGTGAGTGCGGTCAAAAGTAATGTCTTCGTAACTTACCGTTAACTTTGAGTTAACGGTTTTTTTATGCCCTTTGTTTCATTTTGAGACAAAGGGTTTTTTTGTGAAAAAACTAAAAAAGTGTGTAAAAACATATTTACATTTTTCCTTATTTTTATTAAAATAGTGGTGAAAAGATGGGAATTGTGTAGAAAAGTGGGGAAAATCAATGTTTTTAGGCACTTATTTGAACAAACTCGATAACAAGGGAAGAATTGCTGTTCCTGCTAAGTTCCGTGGTGAATTAGGAAGTACAGTAGTTGTTAACCGTTATCTTGATGGATGTTTGGCAATCTATACACAAGATGACTGGAAGTCAAGATATGACGCCATCATGCAATTACCATCAAACAAAGCAGATGTTCGTAAATATCAAAGATATATGACATCTTCTGCTACTGAGGCTAGTTTTGATTCGCAAGGAAGAATTTTGGTTCCTTCAGAGCTCATAAAGATTGGTAAACTCGAAAAGAATTGTGTCTTTATCGGGGCGGGTGACCGAATTGAATTGTGGAGCGAAGATAGCTGGAATGCTTACAACAACACACTGACTGAGGAAGAAATTGAACAGATTTCTGAAAATCTATAATGGAACATCAAAGTGTTTTGCTTCAAAAGGTAATTGAATTATTGAATATAGATCCAAATGGTATCTATGTCGATGGAACCTTAGGAAGAGCTGGTCACAGCAGCGAGATTTTAAAAAAGCTGGATAAGGGTCACTTATATTGCTTCGACTTAGATGATGCAGCACTTACTGAATCAAAAGCCAAGTTAGAAGCCATAAGCGATTCTTACACCTTAATAAAAGCTAACTTTGCAGATATGAAGTTAGAACTAGCTAAGTTAGGAATAAGTAAAGTTGATGGAATCCTGTTGGACATAGGTGTTTCATCACCACAGTTCGATGATCCAGAAAGAGGTTTCTCATATCGATATGATGCTCCACTGGATATGAGGATGGATCAAAACCAAGAGCTGAGTGCTTACAGAATAGTTAATGAGTATGCATTTAATGATTTAGTAAGAGTTCTAAGAAACTATGGAGAAGAACCTTTCGCTAAACAAATAGCTCGCAACATTGAAAAACAAAGAACAATCAGACCAATTAAGACTACTGGAGAGCTTGTAGAGGTGATTAAAGCCTCATTACCTGCAAGGGTAAAAAACAAAGCAGGACACCCAGCAAAACAAACTTTCCAAGCCTTAAGAATAGAAACAAATGATGAACTCAACAATTTGAAGAGGGGCTTAGAAGCCGCAATTGAGATGTTGAAACCAGGTGGTAGGCTGGCAGTCATAAGTTTTCACTCCCTAGAAGACGAAATCGTCAAAAAAACATATAAAACCTTAAGCCAGCCTCCACTAATTGATAAGCATATTCCTCTCAAAGAGAGTGAAATACCACAACCAGAATTCACATTGGTAACAAGAAAAGCAATTGTTGC
>CADBLN010000180.1 GCA_902795525.1 uncultured Erysipelotrichaceae bacterium
ACATTTAAAAATAAACTCTTCAATTTCCAAGAAACTAATCTCTTCATTTAAAAACATTCTTACAGCTTCTTCATTAGCACCATTCATAATGGCCGCTAAGTTACCACCTTTTTGACCAACTTCAAAAGCTAGTTTTAATAATGGATAACGTTCAAAATCCATTTTGTTAAAGTGTAATGCCGCAACATCAGTTAAATCTAAAGATTTAACATTGTTTTCAATTCTTTCTGGATAGCTTAAGGCATATTGAATTGGTACCCTCATGTCACTAACTCCTAATTGAGCTATGATAGAGTGGTCAATATATTCTACCATAGAATGAATGATACTTTCTTTATGAAGCACAGTTTCAATTCGATCATAATCAATATCAAAAAGCCAATGAGCTTCAATAACTTCAAAACCCTTATTCATCATGGTAGCTGAATCAATCGTTATTTTATGACCCATGGACCAATTAGGATGAGCCAATGCCTGTTTCAAAGTAACTGTTTTTAATTGTTCTCTAGTTAAATCTCTAAAGCTTCCTCCACTTGCGGTAATGATAAGTTTATTTACATCTTCTTTCTTGTTTCCTAATAAGCACTGATAAATAGCACTGTGTTCTGAGTCAATTGGAAAAACTATCACACCTTTTGATTTAGCTTTTGACATAACTATTTCACCAGCAGCAACTAAGGTTTCCTTATTCGCTAAGGCAATATGGTTGCCACTTTCAATTGCTTTTATTGTTGGCAACAAACCCACAAAACCCTGTAAGGCATTTACTAATAAATCTGTCTTAACACTAGCGAGCTTACACAAACCTTCATCGCCAAAGAAAAAAACTTTATCTGAATACTTGTTTTTTATTGATTGATTTATGTCAATTCCCGAACATACAAATTTAATTGTTTTAAATCTTTCAAGACACTCACATAAAAAATCCACATTCTTTCCTACACTCAATCCAATAATCTCATATAAATCAGAATGTTGATTAATAATATCAATAGTTTGTTGGCCAATTGAGCCACTTGCGCCTAATAAAACAATTTTTTTCATATCCAAAATAGTATAATCAAAACCATTAGAACAATGCAATTAAAGGAAATGCTATCTAATCTATCTAAAGCTCCGCCATGGCCTGGAAAGATATTACTAAAATCCTTCACTTGATAGTGGCGCTTTATGGCACTAAAAGCCAAATCACCAATCTGTCCAACAATTGGCATTAACAGTGATGATAGAATAATAAACATTGGTTTTGTTTGCCAAAAGAATTTAAGAACAATTAAGGCATAAACAAAAGAAATTAAAAATCCAAACACAAAACCACCCAAAGAACCTTCAATCGTTTTATTTGGAGAAATTCTTTCGTTCAACTTATGTTTTCCCATTGTCCTACCAATGAAATATGCACCTGTGTCAGTGGCAACAGTTCCTGCAATCATATAAAAGATGAAATATGGGTGCATCTTATACATCAGGTCGATTCCATAAACCATCATCCCAATAATACAGATCAGCATAAACCACAGCCCTATTTCTTCAAACTTAATACTTTCAAAGAATACTAACCACATTAATAATAGAATCAGTGCAATAGCAAAAGAAATCATTAAGTGTTGAATACTTAAATAACTACAACATACAACACCAGCTAAGATTGGATACATCAACAAGCTAAGGTACTTAGGCCAATTCTTAGCGACAAGATTATTTATTTCCCATGTCGCTATAAATGTAAAAACCGCTACCAAAACTTTTAGAGCTATTCCCCCAAAATACAAAATAGGAAAGATTGTTGCAATTAGGATTGCTGCAGTAATATAGCGTTTATTCATTTAAACCACCAAACCTTCTTTGACGATTAGAAAACTCTTCAATCGCCTTAACCAACTCGTCGCCAGTAAACTGTGGCCAGTATATATCAGTAAAATATAATTCAGAGTAAGATAATTGCCACAATAAGAAATTAGATAATCGATAATCTAAACTGGTACGAATTAATAAATCAATTTCTGGAAACTCACTTGTTTCCAAATATTTTTCAAATAATTCCTCTGTTAGAGGATAAGGAGCACAGTTGTTGTTAACATCTTCAACATATTTGTTAATTCCATTAACTATTTCTTTTCGAGAGCCATAATTTAGTGCAAATACTAAAGTCATATTCGAATTGTCTTTTGTTGTTTCGATAGCCCTCAATAACACTTTTTTTGTTTTTTCTGGAATCGGTTCCAAATCCCCAATAGTTTTTATTCTGATTCCTTTTTCCATCAACTCAGCCAAGAACCTTTCAATAAATATTGCTGGTATACTCATTAGAAAATCAATTTCTTCGGCTGGTCTTTTCCAATTTTCTGTCGAAAAAGCATAAAGCGTTAAAACCTTAACACCAAGTTCGTTAGCTTTAATTGCAATATTTCTAACATTTTCAGTTCCTTGATAATGTCCAAAAGACCTTGGTCTATTCTGTTTTTTGGCCCAACGTCCATTACCATCCATGATGATCGCAATATGTTGAGGAATCTTCATTATATAGTCATTAGTTCCTTATTCTTAATAGCAGCTATTTCGTCAATTCTCTTAACGGCTTCATCTGTTGTTTTCTGTACATCATTTAAAAGGTCGTTTTGAGTATCTTCAGGAATAGTTTTATCCTTTTTAATAGTGTCATTTGCATCTCTGCGGATGTTTCTTACGACAACCTTAGCTTCCTCAGCGAACTTTTGAACTTTAACAGTGTATTCTTTACGACGCTCCTCAGTTAAAGGAGGTACTACAATCCTCAATTGAGTTCCTTCATTTTGAGGAGTTAAACCAATGTTCGCAGCGAATATTGCCTTTTCAATATCCTTAACGATATTCATTTCATATGGTTTAATTAATAACTGTTTACCTTCTACTACTGAAATAGAAGAAATTTGGTTAATTGGTGTAGACATGCCATAGTAATCAACCTCTATGTTTGCTACTAGGTTAGGATTAGCACCAGAAGTTCTAATTTGTGACAAATTAGTTTCTAAATTACTAATAGTGGAATTCATTTTTTCTTTAATTAAATCAAGTTCTAACAAATTAATTACCTCCTTTTACAACAGTGCCAACTTTTTCTCCGTTGACAACCCTAATTATGTTATCTAAATCATTCATATTAAACACAATTGTTTCAATATTATTTTCCTCACACATGCTGGCTGCAGTAAGATCCATAACACCTAATTTTTTATCCAGCATTTCTTGATATGTTAAGAAGTCATATTTCACTGCGCTTGCATCTTTCTTTGGATCTGCACTATATACCCCATCAACACAATTCTTAGCCATTAAAATGACATCCGCACCTATTTCACTTGCTCTTAGTGCTGCTGCTGAATCGGTAGAAAAATATGGGTTTCCAGTACCACCGCCGAATATTACAACTTCGCCATTATTCAGATGTTCAATTGCAATATCAGCATTTGCAATATCGGCAACCTTGTTTATCTCAACAGCTGTTTGCACATATGCTTTAAGTCCATTTGCTTCGAAAGCTCCTTGTAGAGCCAGTGCATTGATAACTGTTGCCAGCATGCCCATATTATCTGCTTTTACACGTGGTAAACCTAACTGACTGGCAAATTTACCTCTGATAATATTACCGCCGCCAACAACGATACCTATTTGAACACCTTGACTTGTAAGTTTCTTTAAAACATCAGCAAGATCTTTTAGCAAAACAGGATTAAAAGCATTATCGGCTGTTTCTAAGGCTTCACCACTAAGTTTTAACAGAATTCTCTTGTACATTTTAACCACCAAACTTTCTATTATTCTTCATCATCCATGGTAGGTGAATCAATTTGTGCATATACTTCACGAGGTTTTGAACCATTTGCAGGTCCTACAACCCCTTCTTGCTCTAGGAAGTCAATTATACGTGCTGCTCTATTGTAGCCAAAACCAAAGTATCTTTGGATTGATGAGGTTGAAGCTTTTCTTGTAGTTATGACAAACTTCTTAACATCATCATAGAGCGGATCGGCACTTTGCATGTTCATTACTTCATTAGGGCCTAACTCTTTAACAACAAATGCATCATCATAATTTGGTTTTTGCTGCTCTTTACAGAATTCAGTAATTCGATGGATTTCATCATCACTTACATAAACACCTTGAACCCTCTTAGCACTGCTTTCACCCATTGGAATATATAACATATCACCATTACCTAAAAGACTCTCAGCACCTGTTTCATCAAGAATAATCCTTGAATCAATTGCAGTTGCTACCGAAAATGCAATTCTACTAGGGATATTAGCCTTTATTGTCCCTGTAATAACATCAGTTGAAGGTCTTTGAGTAGCAGTAATTAAGTGAATTCCACTAGCTCTAGCTAATTGAGTAATCCTTTGGATATTTGAACTAACTTCTCTTACAGTATCCTTGTTCAACATTAAATCAGCAAGCTCATCAATGATAACAACAATATAGCTCATCTTATCAAACTCGCCTGTAGCAGCTTTTTTGTTATATTCTTTAATATTTCTACAAGCGGTTTTTTCAAACTGTTTATATCTATTTTCCATTATTGAAACAATTGTTTTCAGGCCGTTGCTAGCTTCAACAGGATCATTGATAACCGGACCAATTAAGTGAGGTATATCCCTATAAGCAGTAAATTCAACCATTTTAGGGTCAATCAATAACAGCTTAACTTCGTCAGGTTTGGTTCGTAATAAAAGAGTTGTAATAATACTGTTAATACAAACTGATTTTCCTGATCCAGTTGATCCGGCAATTAATACATGGGGCATTTTGTCAAGTTCCGCAAATACCCTTTCCCCAGATAAATCCTTGCCCAGTGCCACCAACAATGGTTTATTCTCATATTGACTAGGTATGTTTTGCAATAACTCCTTCATTTGAACACTACTACGTGATTCATTTGGGATTTCTATGCCTACAGCACTTTTACCGGGTATTGGGGCTTCAATTCTTACATCAGTTACAGCTAATTCCATTTTGATGTTTTCAGCTAACGATGTAATTCTACTTACTTTTATTCCACTTTCAGGTCTAACTTCAAACCTAGTAACACTTGGACCAATTTGAATTCCTTCCAAAGTAGAAGGAACTTGGAATTGCTGTAAAATGTCAATTAATTGTTTAGCTTTCTGTTTAGCGTTATTCTTATTGCTAGCACTGCTGCCAATTGCAACATTGTCTAACATTTGATTGATGTTAGGTAATCTATAATTGCTGGCATCCTGAGCTTTGCCAAATGATGAAATTTCAACTTCTTCTCTTTGAGGTCGTTCAAGTGTTTTTTCAGGAACTTTTCTTTGAACAGGAGTTTCAATTGTTGAAGTTAAATCATCATTAAAATTAAAAGAAATCTGACCATCTTTGCTTTTGGAATTAATCATTACATCAATATCTTTGTCACTTACAGGTTTTTCTTTTTCAGCATCATCCTTGACAACAACCCAACTATAGATCTTTTTTCCGATATCAACTATAGTTTTTCCAATCACAGCAAAAACGCTACCAATAGTTACAGCAGTAGCGACCGTAC
>CADBLN010000181.1 GCA_902795525.1 uncultured Erysipelotrichaceae bacterium
AGTTTGTTTGTAGGTAACAGGGTGAATACCACTTGCTAATAGATGTCCCCCACCACCAAATTTAATCGCAACATCAGATATTGGTATTTGGTGTGATCTTAAGGAAACATAATAGTTATGGTCTTCATCCTCAATGAAACTTACCCATTTGTTAATACCCTTGATATTAGACATCAAAGTAATGCATCCCTTTGCTTCATCTAAATCAATTTTGTAGCTTTCCATTTCTTCCAAAGATATATATAAGTATGCAACGTCTTTAACAAACTTAATTTGATTTCTCAAGTAATTTCGTGCCACAAATAACTCTTTATTCTCGTCATAGACCATGCGATTTACATAGTTTACATTCATTCCTGATTTCAAAAGAATAGATAAATCATAAAATAGCCTACTATCAACTTTTTCAATTGTCATTTTAACAGTATCAGTAGATATTCCAGCATAAATGAATTGAGCTGCCTTTATATTTATTGACCATTCATTTTCTATTGCTGCTTCTAACACTAACTGTGAAGCACTTGAAGCATCAGTATCAATTATTTCATTATCACAAACCTGGCCAGTAAATGGATGGTGGTCAATTCTAAAGCTTTCTTTGGCCAATTTGAATTTATTTGTTACCCTATCGATTGTTGATGTATCTAAGACAATAGATAGAGATTGTTTAATTATTTCATCACTAGGGTTTTCCATTGCATCAATGAATTCAGGATTAATGATATCTTGTTCTCCATAACAATAAATATTCTTATCAGGATAGTTTTCTTTTAAGAGATGCTTTAAGCCTAGTTGTGAGCCATAAGCATCAAAATCACTATTAGTATGTCTAAAAATAGTAATATCTTGATATTCTTCTACTTTTTGTTTGAATAGTTTAAAGTTGTTCATAATTTCCTCAGTTTTTTATAAACCTAGTAAACGTACTGTGTCTCTGGCAATTACCAATTCCTCATTAGTTGGAATAACATAGACAGGAACTTTACTGTCTGCAGCTGAAATTAAAGCCTCTTCTCCATGAATTGTTGAATTGAAATCTTCATCAAGCTTAACTCCTAGAGGTTCAGTTAATAGTGCACAAATTTCACTTCTTACAGCTGCATCGTTTTCCCCCAAGCCAGCTGTGAAAACAATGCCATCAATATGACCTAGTTGCACATAATAACTGCCAATAAAACTTGCCACTCTTTGAGCATACATCTTACGGGCTAAAATAGCTCTCTTATTGCCCTCTCTAAAAGCCTTATCAACATCTCTAGCATCACTTGATACACCAGATATTCCTAACATGCCACTTTTTTTGTTAAGAGTATTCACTAGCTCACTAGCACTTTGACCGGTTTTTTCCATTAAGTAAGGCATAAGTGATGGATCAATGTCACCACTTCTAGCTCCCATCATAATTCCCGCCAAAGGAGTAAAGCCCATTGAAGTATTTATGCATTTGCCACCTTTAACAGCGGCTAATGAAGCTCCATTACCTAAATGACAGGTAATGACATTAACGTCTTCAGGTTTTTTATTTAACAATTCGGCAAATCTTTTAGAAACAAATTTATGACTTGTCCCATGAAAACCATATCTACGAGCTTGGTATTTTTCATAGTATTCAAGCGGAATTGGATATAGATATGTTTCTGGTTCCATTGTAAGATGGAAAGCAGTATCATAGACAGTAACATGCTTTACATTTGGTAATGCAGTCGCAAATGACTTCCATCCAATATAGTTTGCAGGCATGTGTAGCGGCCCTAAATCTTTCATATCTAAAATGTCCTGAGCAACTTCATCAGTCACAACAGCACTATCACCATATTTTTCACCACCATGAAGAACACGGTGTCCAACAGCATCAATTTCATCCAATTTCTCAACAATGTGATAATTTATCAATGCTTCCAACAACATATTAACCGCTTGTTGGTGATCAAGGATTGGCTCAACATGTGATTTCTTTTCGCCATTTACCTTAATCGTAAAAATAGCATCTTGCATGCCAATTCTTTCTACAACACCATCGGTCAAAACTATTTCTTCTGGCATTTGAAATAATTTAAATTTTAAAGATGAACTCCCTGCATTAACAGCCATAACTTTGCTCATATCATTGTTCCTCCTCGTTATTCAGCAATTCTTCAATAATTTCATTCACTTTATCATGCTTTAATTCTTTTATTTGATTGTACTTCTCAATTCTAAAATTGTAATCAGCTAAAAGATGCAATTCATTTTCGTAGTAATTCAATTTCTCTTCAGCTTTTTTCAGAGCATCAAACACGGCGTTTCTTGAAATATTCAAGTTATCAGCAATTTCACTTAATGACAAATCTTCATAGTAGTAATAATTTAAGATTTCTTGTTGCCGAGTTGATAAAAGCTTTCCATAAAAATCTATTAATTGATTATTCAAGGTGAACCTATCCATAGTTATGTTCCCTTCACAACTGTTTCTAGATATCCTGGAAGCCAAAACTCAGTAATTGAATTAATATCTTCACCATAGGTAATAAATCTAACAGGAAGCTTGTATTGATCTCTTATAGCCAAAACAATACCTCCTCTGCTGGTTCCATCCATTTTTGTCAAGATTACACCAGTTATAT
>CADBLN010000182.1 GCA_902795525.1 uncultured Erysipelotrichaceae bacterium
GCAGAAATTAGAAATTTCCTTTAATTCTTCTTGTGTGAAAATCTTGCCAGTTGGATTTTGTGGATGACACAAAATAAGCATCTTTACTTTATCGTCAACCTTGTCTTTTATTGAATTCAGATTGAAAACAAACTCATCACCCTGTGGAGTCAATGCAATCTCCACCAATTCCCTGTCATTCTGTTCAATTATCCCAATATGTGGTGGATAATAAGGCTTAAATAACAAAATCTTATCATGAGGTTCAGTAAATGTCTCCACAATCAAATTTAAGGCATAAACTACACCAGTTACTACTACGATGTCATCTTTTTCCAGTTGATATCCTTTTTCACCATACCTTTTTTGAATGTATGGGGCCAGATAACCTTCAGTATCATAGTTATAACCAAAAATACCATGGTTAGCTCTCTTAATAATTGCTTCTGTTATCCCTGGGAAAGTCAAGAAATCCATGTCCGCAATTCCCATAGGGATAATGTCATTATCTCCATATTTGCTTGTTAAACTATCCCACTTAACACATTCGGTATTCTTACGATTGATTATTTCATCAAAATTATATTTCATTCTTGACCACCTCTAGCATTTCTACTGGATTATCAGTTGCTTTTACTTTTTCTAAAGCCTTAACAATAATTCCATTTTCATCTATCAAATAAGTACTTCTAACTGTCCCCATATACTTCCTGCCATACATGCTTTTTTCTTGCCACACACCATACTGAGACATAACTTTTGCCTCAGGATCTGACAATAGTACAAATGGCAATTGGTACTTTTCTATAAAACCTTTGTGCGAAGCCACACTATCTTTGCTGATTCCTATTATTATCGTATTGTATTGCTCAAATTGCGGATAAAGTTTGCCAAAACTACAAGCTTGTTTTGTGCATCCTGAGGTATTGTCTTTAGGATAAAAGTATAGAACCACTTTCTTTCCTAAATAATCGCTAAGATGACGAACATTCCCCTCGCTATCTTCTAAAGCAAAATCAGGAGCTTTCTTTCCTACCTCTAACATCTCATTAGTCTCCTTTCCATTTCTTGAATTGATGAGGGATACAATCCCTTTGGTATGTTAATTTGTCCAATCTTAATTGCTGGTTTATTAGAACCATGAAAATCACTTCCACAAGTCTTTAACATTTCGTTTTGTTCAGCTACCTCATAATAGTAATAAACATCTTGTTCACTATGATAGCTACTAAACACCTCTATGCCATCAAAACCAAGTTTGATAATATCTTTCACTTTTTCTTTTTGTTCTTTTAGATTCTGCCCAGGATGAGCCAAGATTGCTAGTCCTCCATTGTGGTGAATTATCTTTACAACTTCTGACATTTCTGGATACTTTATTTCTACATATCCCGGTTTTGATTGAGCGTAAAAATCCCAAAAGAAATTAACATTAGGGTTGTCTCCCCTTTTGCCACCCGGACGATAATCTAACAACAATTCATTATCCAGATACCTTTCATCACTTAACAGCACACTCGCAAGCATTTCTGGAATAAATACATCTTTATGGTATGCTGATTCAGTCAGTTTTTTTAAGGCGTCTTTAGATACATCAAAACCTAAGCTGCGGGCATATTCAATATACTTTTCACCGGCTTGCTTGTTTTGTCGATACACGTTTTCTTCAATGTCTAAAAAATCTTTACTGTGACAATCAATGTAATAGCCCAACACATGAAATACTTGCCCTTGATACAAACAATCAATTTCTATTCCAGGCACATAGTTAATTCCCACTTCTTGGCACAGCTTATTCGCTGTTACATTAGCTTTAATACTATTGTGGTCAGCAATACTTATAGCCTCAAGTTTTGCCTCTTTTGCCAGTTCTATTAATTGCTTTGGCAAAAATTCACCATCATCACTGTAATAAGAGTGTATATGTAAATCAATCATGTTTCACCTTTAAAAAGAAATAGAGCATAACTCTATTCCTTTGTAATCATTGTATAAGAATCTCCTGCTTGAACAAAGTTGATTGGAAGATCTGGAAGAATTGTAGGTAAGAAGACTTCCCCAAACCATTTCATGCCTGGTTCTTCAACATTAAAGTGTCCAGCAGCAAGAACTGATTTCTGCAACCCCAATTGAGCACCATCACGCATGTATATTGCGACAGTGAAATCGGTTATCTCCATACATAATAAAGTATCAACACCTGCTTCTTCAATGTGAGATAGTTCTTCATTATCGACACCGCCAATAATATGACTTGGCATATAAATCTTTTCAGTATATCCATCAAGATTACCCATTGTCTTCATGCCCTTTAAGTTCATTTTTTCCATTAGATATTGAGCAACTTCTCTTGTTGGAGTTTTAGGAATGTTGAAAGTACGAGGTCTGCCATCATTTTCCTCAACATAGTCAAGCCAGCCCAATTCTGTTGCCAGACCATAGAAAATGCCGTCAACTCTTCTTCCTTCCCACTTTACTCCCGCATGGATGTGATCATGATCTCTCCAAACCACAATCCCAGTTTCATCCAATAACTGTTTTTTCAATTGGAAAGTTTTATTATCTTGTAACCAATCAGTATGATCGCCATGATTCCAGAAACAAGCTTCATGGGCAACAATTAAGTTTGCTCCTAATTCGTGTGCTTTCTTAATAACATCAACACTAGCATAAATAGTGGTCACAATCCCAGTACACTCTTGATCAACGTTTCCATATAGCACTTTATCACGAGTTGTTTCTTCCTTAATATCATAGTTACCCCATTGTTTGTAGTGGTTGTCTTTAATTGTTTGAATAACTTCGCTAATCCTCATATTTCCTCCAAATTATACTTTTGTTTTTATTAAAATAATTATAACACAAGATAATCACAAAAAAAGAAAAGGCTACCCTTTTCTTCTTATTACCAATTTACAGCAATATCCAACTGATAAATGTTATTGACCGCAAAACCACCAGTATCACAAACTATGCCCATGCCTAATGATGTAGGTATTAATGAACCCCTTGGTCGGATGTTGAGATTTGCGGCAACCATGACATAGTCACCCAACATTTTAACGCCATCTTCTCTAACCCAATAAGGATCGTTGTTTCCCATCCTTCTCATTATCGCAACAACACCCTCCATTGGTAAGTTATAATATGTTTCTTTCCCACTTGGCCCCAGTATAGTTCCTCTACTAGGTGTTAAAACAGTTCCATCCCAAACATGATTATATGTTGATTGTTTAACACTAACCTTATAGTTCTTACTTGCGACATTACCATTTACATCTTTAGCGGTAACTGTAACCGTATAGTCACCAATCCTATCTTTATTCACATTACTTTCAACTGTATAAGTCCCATCCTTAAGACCACTTGATTTAGCTAACTTGCCATCAATTGGATCAACTACGGAACTGATATTAGCACTAGCATCAAAGCTGTCACCAACCGTTATCTCAACTGTATCTTTTTTGAAAGAAATGCTTGGCACTTGAGTGTCCACAATTGATATGGTTTTTGTGTAGCTCTTTGACAACTCTTGGCCAAAATTGTCACTAGTAGTAACCTTGTAAACAATCTCTGTATCACCAACAGTATTGGTTTCTAAGTAGTCTAAGGATGTATCTAGGCTGTCACCATTATACTTGTTTACTAATTTATCAGCATACCAAGTATTATACCCATATTCCAATTTCTCAATTTCATTAAAGTCAATCAAAAGACTATCAAACATTTCTTGATAACTGCTCTGTTTGATATCATTAAAAGAATGAGTAAAGCCTGTATCTACTTTTCCCGCAAACAATAGTAGCGAGAAAACAACAATTGACAATGCTATTTTTTTCAAACCGTCACTCCCTTTACGCGGTTAGACCATAATTATACTAAAACATTAACATCAACGCAAACTAAAGGGCTGCTTTATCTTCAGCCCTAATAACTATTATATCTTCTGCCATATTGAATATTCAGAATATTCAATGGGTTGTCAAAGCATGGAGCACTTCTGTAAAGACATGTATAACCAACGCTTCTACCTAAAGTATAGTATACATAACCTACATTCTTATATGCGGTAACTGCCTCTTTCATTGTCATAGTGTTACTCATCTTAACCATTTCAATATGCAAATGCGGTCCTGATGAATTACCTGAAGAGCCAGTCTTTCCAACAACCGTCTGACTTTGTCTTACAACATCACCAACAGATACGTTAATCTGACTAAGGTGACCGTTAATGATTATGTATATCCAGCTGCCAACTTGTACCAAATATACTACATAGTTGCCATATCCACCATTACAAGTATCACCAATATATCCATAAGGACACCCGCCTCTTAATTTAACTACATATCCATTACCAACTGCATAAAGATTTGATCCATATGCAACTGCCAAGTCTGTTGCAGGGTGGAAACCACTACTGCTATCTCCAGGATAATAGTATGGGAATGCGCTAGATACATAGAAGCTATTCTTTAGCGGTGATGCCCATCCATCACTAGGATAGAAGCCATCCAACACTTTATCAATATCAGCCATTGCTGATTCAAGCTCACTCATATCTTGTTTTACGCCAGCTAAAGATGCTCCTAAAGCCTCAGATTGGGCATGATATGCCGCAACTAATTCTTCAGCTGCTTTTCGCAACGATTCTAGTGAACTTTTATATTCATCTAATGATTTTCGCTGTTCATTCAAATCGTTTTTTTGATTCTCCAGTTCTACTTTATCAAGTTCTAACTGTGCTTTCTCTTCTTCCATTAAATGAATCTGGCTAACTTCATACTCTGTTATTTCATTGACAGCACTAACACGCCTCAACAAATCCACAAAGCTGCTTGCTCCCATGACAAATCTAATATAGTTATTATTTGATATATTAGCTTGATTAAGTTCCATATAGGACTTGATATTATTGTTTAATTCTTCAATTTTAGCTTCTCGAGCAGCAATTTCAGCTTCAACAGCCTTTATGTTAGTCTCTATAACTTTAATGCTTTCCTGAATTCCAGCAATTTGTTTCTCGACATCTGCAATCTGGCCATTTATTTCTTTAATCTTGTTATACTGAGTGGTTATATTCTTTTTTAAACTATCTATCTGAGCATTTATGCTGTTAATATTGCTCTTTAAAGCGTCAGCTTGCCTTTGCATGTACTTTCTAAAGTTTTGGCAGGTTGTTTTTTGTGCATCTGTTAAACCCCTCTGACTGCACAAATTACAATAATAGTCGTAATTATCTTCAAACTCTTTGTCGTCCGCACTGATTACGAGTACATTTGAAAAGACCATAACAAATGCGCACAGGAAGGATAATAAAACACTAAACACCTTTTTCTTCATAACTACCTACTCCATCTTAGATATTTATTTACTGAAATAAATGATCCAACAAAACCTATAACAACAGCGATTAATAGTAAAAATGCTGATACTTGATACGCAAATGGATTTACTGGTTGCAATGACAACATGCCTGAGATTAATTGCCCATCCCAAGTATCATATAATGCCTTGTAACCAAATATTGATGTCAATACAGGAATAATTGCTCCAATTAATCCTAGAAAGATACCCTCTATTACAAAAGGCTGTCTAATGTATGAGTTGCTGGCTCCAACCTGTCTCATAATTCCTATTTCTCTATTACGATTGTATATTGTTATCTTTATCGTATTACTGATAAGGAAGATTGCTAGCAAAGTTAGTGCCAATACAACCACATAGCCACCTTTTCTAATGCTATTTAGGACTTCAATGAATTCTTCTGTAGTGGTACCACCAAAATCTACACCTTTTAATCCATCAACACGGGCAATTGAGCGTGATACCTCTGAAATGGAATAGCCATTCTCAATTTCAACAATAAAAGCTCTACTCAATGGATTGTCTTCACGGAATATCTCAAATAGTTTGCCATCTTCCCCAAAGCCTTCAATAAACCTATCTAATTCCTGGTCTTTATCTGAGTACTCTACAGACTTGACTCCACTGACCTGTTCCACACGTCCTTTTAGTGTATCAATCTTATCTTCTTCTACATAACTGTCTATTTTTACAAAAACCTTTATATCATCTTCCAAGGTCCTAGTAATCTGAGTTACATTACCAATCAATAACGTTAAGAAACTAACCAGCAATAACATGAAAGTCATAGCCATAACACAACTTACGGCCATACCAAAATGCCTGAATATACCCTGGAAAGCCTCTTTAAAATGTCTGCCTATTAGTCTAAACATTTGCGATATAGCCTCCTTCCTTACTGTCAGAGACTATATGTCCATAATCTAATTTAATAGTACGTTTTCTATATTTATTAACTAGATTCATGTCGTGGGTAACCATAATAATCGTTGTCCCTCGCTCGTTTATTCTTTCCAAAAGCTCAACAATTTCATTAGAACGCTCTGGATCCAAATTACCTGTTGGCTCATCACAAATCAATAACTTAGGATTATTGGCGATAGCTCTGCCAATTGTTACACGTTGCTGTTGACCGCCTGATAACTCTGTTGGAAAACTCTTTGTTTTTTCTGTTAAATCAATTATTTCCAAAACTTCTCTAACTCTTTGTCTGATTTCAGCTTTCGGTTTATTAATTACTTCTAGCGCAAAAGCAATATTTTCATATACTGTCTTTCTCTCTAATAAGCGGTAGTCCTGGAATACGACCCCAATATTTCTACGATATAAAGGTACTCGTGAAAAACGTAATTTACCGACATTTATACCATTGACTTCAACGATACCTTTGGTTGGAATTTCCTCACCATCCAATAGTTTTATGAAGGTACTCTTACCACTTCCTGTATCACCAATTACATAGACAAATTCGCCTTCGGCAATATCTAATGTAACGTCATTTAAGGCGTTAACACCATTTTTATATACTTTGTAAACATTTTGTAAATGTACCATTAAAGCCTCCACTAATTTCTAAACAACTTATATTATACCACTTATACGCCTTATATTCTACACACGATACTCATATGTAAAACCTTCACCTTTTATTTCTTTGGCATCGGAAACAATGATGAAAGCGAAAGGATCAATCTTTTCAACAAAATTAGATAAGTTGCTATACTGGTTCTTTGAGACAACAGTCAAAACGACATTTTTACTCTCATTTGTGTAACCGCCTTTAGCTTCTAATATTGTTGTTCCTCTATACAAATCCACATGAATATATTCACAGATTTCCTCAGTTTTTGAACTGATTATGTACAACGCAACAGCCTCATCAGTTTTTGGTATCATAACTCTATTAATGGCATAACTTGACAGGGCAATATAAACGATACCATATAAAACATCCTCTAACCCATATGCAACTAAGCCTAGGATGCAAACCAATGCATCTGCAATCATCACAACAAGGCTTAATTCCATACCACTATATTTCGAAACTATTATGCAAGGAACATCAATTCCTCCAGTAGAAGCATCGTGCTTAAATACCAAACCTATTCCAATTCCTGCTAAGACCCCACCAAAACCACAACTCAATAATTTATCGATTTCAATGTCGAGTGGTATTCTAATTAAAATCTCCAAAAAAACTGGATAGATAACAGAACTCAAAGCTGTTTTCAAGGCAAACTCCTTACCTAGTACCAGCGCCCCCAATATAAATGTTGCGATTACACAAACATCTATTACAATATTTTCTTTGAAATTAAAAAGCGTTTTAAGAATAACTGCTATCCCTGCTAAACCACCAGAAAGAATCTCATCTGGTATAACAAAAAAAGCAACTGAAGCCGCTAGCAAAAAATTTCCAAATATTACTACTACAATGTCCCTAACTGTTTTTTTCATAACTTCTCTATTTTAACACAATAAAAGGCTATTTAAAAATAGCCTTCTTACCACGATGAACTACTAACTCCAAAATTTCTTCCTGAACCTATAGCAGCCTCTTCAGTACCACTTTTGCTGCTGCATCCTATCAGCATTAACAATATGACAAGAATAATTGATAGTTTTTTCATTTTACCATCCTCCTCCACCGGAGCCGCCAAAGCCTCCACCTGAGAAGCCACTGCTTCCGGACGAACTATAGCCTCCACTGCTTTCACTTGGTGCACTCGTCATGCTTCTTTCCATAACTGTCATTTGGCTTTCAAGAGAATGCATCATATGATATGGACTACTATGATATGAACAAACATACCAGGAACATGGTTCCATAGTCAAGTATTTGAAATGTTCATTCCAAACATCAGTCAATCCCAAAGCATAAGCAAAAGGCAAAATATCATAGAAATAATATGGATTCTCATCTAGCAATTCCACTAGACGGTCTTGTTCTGCAACAATGATGAAATTTCTCAAGCCAACAATCTGGCCTAATAATTCATTACCATATTCTGTTCTCTTTTTCATTTGTCTAGTTATAATTACCATCACAAAGCTTAACAGTATGATTGCTAGTGCATAGACCATGTTTATCTTGGCTAATCCAGTAACATAGACCAAAATGAATGAAGATGCCAAGAATAATAGTGCAACTGTCACATACAATAATGTTTTCGTGTACCATCTATGCATGTAACGTTTGTCGTCCATATAATTCATTATCATTGAAGAAACAACAATGAAAACCCCTGCTATTGCAGAAACAATTATGGCAACGGCTAAATCATAAGAATAATTATAATCAATCAAGAAAACTGCTACTGCCACAGGCAAACAACAGACTGCTGACATAACGCTTTGCAGTAATATTGATGTTTGTGTAAACAACCTTCTCTTATTAGCATCAAAATACTTATCTAATTGTTTCTCTGTTTTTTGGATAGTTCTATAAAACTTCTCCTTGAGGTCCTTTACAACAACTACATCCTTGTTGTTAAATAAAGCATTAAACATGGTTCTCTCATAATTCTTAGCACCCTTTTCCAAATCAGTGAGTTTCTTTAATCGCAAACCATCTTCATCATCAATAATGCTGATGATTCCCCTTCGACCCCAATCTAGAATCAAAGATATTACATCACCATCATTGGCTACACCATCAATGATCACACCAACCTCTGCACTTGTTACTCCTGCTGGAGCATGGAATTCAACTGATTCAATCATTGGATCATCTTTGCCAAATAGATGGAACAAAATAGCATATATAAGTGTTGATGCACAAGCCACAATGGCGCCTATTAAGCCAAAGTAATTTAAGCTAGCAAATTCAAAATAATTCTCTCCCAACATTAGTTGAACGGTTAAAGCTTCGCCAGCCTTAAGTGTCTCACTATAACTGCCACTAATCGTATTTCCTGAAACAACAACAGTCAAAGCCCCACTACTTGTGCCTGTGATGCCCATTGGAGA
>CADBLN010000183.1 GCA_902795525.1 uncultured Erysipelotrichaceae bacterium
ATACAAATCTCAAAGACAGCATCTAAGTCTTCATCCTTCTTAACCCTGTCTCTAACTGGTCCAGACAATCTTTGTTTTATCAGTTGATGACTTTCATAAACAGCATTTTGTCCTTTTATCATTGTTTCAATATCATAAGCCTTGCATCTACATGAGAAGTAAACAGCGTAATAAGCAGCTGGGTAGTAAACTTTCCACCACGCTATTCTAAAAGCATTCATAACATAAGCAACAGCGTGAGCTTTTGGGAACATGTACTTGATTTTGGAACAAGAATCAATGTACCAGTCTGGAACATCATGTTCCTTCATGTCTTTTACCCATTCATCAGTTAAACCCTTGCCTTTACGAACCTTTTCCATTATGTCAAAAGACTTTTTGGAATCTAAGCCTTTACTAATCAAATAGACCATGATGTCATCACGACAACCTATAACATCTTTCAAAGTACAAATGTTTTTATCAATCAATTCTTCAGCATTATTAGCCCATACATCAGTACCATGGGTCAAACCAGATAATGAAACTAGTTCAGCGAAAGTTGTTGGTTTGGTCTTCTTTAAAATATTTCTGATATTTCTAGTGCCAAACTCAGGTAATCCAGCTGCTCCATTTTCTTCTTGATAAACACCATCAGGATCGTTAATATTCAGTGCTTCAGTACTAGAAAACAAGGACATTGCTTTTGGATCATTCATTGGAATTGAAAGCGGATCAACACCAGTATAAATCCTTAATAGTCTTATTGCTGTAGGATCATCATGACCAAGAATATCAAGTTTCAAAAGCATGTCATGGAGGTCGGCAAAAGCAAAATGCGTAGTCTTCCAATCCGCAAAAGGATCATTGGCTGGATATTGTATTGGTGTAAACTCATTAACATTATGCTCCCTAGGAATAACAACGATTCCACCAGGGTGCTGACCAGTTGTTCTCTTTACCCCTTCACACATCGAAGCCAGGAACTCTTGGTAAGTTTGAGACATTTTTGGTCGTCCATCTGCTGTCAGCAATTCTAACTCTTCACAATATCCTTTGATATAACCGAAGGCCGTTTTATTCGCAACAGTACCAATAGTTCCAGCCCGATATGACCATTCTTCGCCAAAAATATCCTTTACAAGTAATTGTATTTGACCTTGATTTAGTGGTGAGAAGTTTAAATCAATATCAGGAACTTTATCGCCTTCAAAACCTAAGAAAGTCTCAAAAGGAATAGAGTGACCATTCTTTTCCATCTCTTGACCGCAATGCGGGCATTTTTTATCAGGTAAGTCAAAACCATTTAGATATTCATGATTAGTAAAGAATTCAGAATGCTGGCATTTTGGGCACAAATAGTGTGGTACAAGTGGGTTTACTTCAGTTATATTTGCCATAGTCGCAATAAAACTTGAGCCAACTGAACCACGTGAGCCAACAACATAACCATCCTCATTACTCTTTTTAACTAACAAATAAGCAATATAGTATTGGACAGAGAATCCATTAGTAATAACGCTGTTAAGTTCTTTTTCAATACGCTCTTTTACGATATTAGGTAAAGGGTTTCCATACTTCTTATGGGCGTTTTCATAAATTACTTTCTCCAAAATCTCCTCACAGCCTTCAATATTAGGTGCAATAAGCTTTTGAGGAATTGGATAAAGCTTCGGAATATCCTTAATTAGTTTTATTGGATTATCAATTGTGATTTCCTTTGCCTTTTCTTCTCCCAAATAGCTAAAGGCTTCCAACATTTCCCTTGTTGTCATTAAGTGTTGCTCAGGAGAAACAAATTTAAGTCTTCTTTCCCTGTTTAAAGGATATAGAGGATGTCGATTGTTGGTACCAATGCGTTTAGCCATTATGTAAACATCTCTAGCTATTTTTTGATAAGGGTGTATGTAATACACGTCATTATTACCAATAACAAGCTTATGTTTTTCTTCCGCAATCCTAATTAGAGTCTTTGTAACATCAATCATTCTTTCTACGGTAACGGAAGTTCCTTCTTCAATTACCGGACTATAACAAGAAACAGGTTGTATCTCAACATAATCATAAAAATCCATGCATTCGCGGATAGCATTATCACTGCGATTGCAGGCTACTTCAAACAATTCAGAATAGAGGTTACATGAACCAATTAAGATATTCTTACGCCTTTTTTCAATTTCACTGCGCACAATTCGTGGTTCTGCCACAACATCACTATCAGCTTTTTTGGCGTCTTTTTTAGCAAAATAAGTTAGATATTTTGTATGAGAAAGACTAATTAGCTCATAGATTGCTCTAATCCCTTCAAGATTCTTAGCTAACAGTGTTACATTATATGTTCGTGCCTTCTTAAAATTCTCTTCATTTTGGAAGTTTTGAAGATCATTAAATGTCTTATTACGCCAATCATCAATGGTTGGCAACATCCTGGTGAGAATATCTGCTAAAACTTTAGCGTCATAGTCGCCTCTATGAGCAACTTCGTCATTGTAATCAACATTGTAGTTCTTGGCAATTAAGCCCAATCTATAATAACGACGGTTTTTAATTAATTCCCTAGATAGATTCAAAGTGTCTAAACAAACATTATTCAGTGGTTTTCTGCCAATTTCAATCAGTTTTTCATTTAAGAAGTTAAAGTCAAAATCTGCGTTATGAGCAACCACAACTCTATCGCCGATAAATTCAAGAATTGAATCAATGGCCTCTTCAAACGTTGGAGCATCTCTAAGCATATCATTTGTAATGTTTGTTTTACGCTCTATAAAGCTTGGAATCTCAATTGGAGGCTTGATAAAAGTTTGTAGTTTCGGACTATTGTTATCTACGGTATTATTCTTTACAATTACCCCGCCAAACTCAATGATATAGTCATACTTTGTTGATAAACCAGTTGTTTCTAAGTCTAAAACGCAATATTCAACATCACCCAGTTTATCATCTGTCGGATTAAAAACAATTCTTAACGTTTCATCAACAACCTTCATTTCCGTTCCATAGATAATCTTGAAATCATTATCAGGATCTTTTTTATCTATTTCTAGCTGTGCTTCTTGCGCCTTAGGGAAAGCTTGAACAACTCCAATGTCGGTAATTGCTATTGCCGGCTGACCAAATTTATAAGCTTGTTTGATTATGTCTCTGCACTCATTAATCCCATCCATTTCCGTGCGATTTGTATGAACGTGTAAATCTGCATGCTTAAGACCAGGATAATCATCTACACGTAAATATGG
>CADBLN010000184.1 GCA_902795525.1 uncultured Erysipelotrichaceae bacterium
ATAACCAGTAGCTGTCTTTTTCTTTTTTGCTTCTGGTAAGTCCTGGTCTATAACCCAGTCAATTGAGAAATTCTTTAGCATCTAACCTTCCCTCCTTTCCTTTCTCTTATATCATATTTTTGATAACAAATTTTGATACAAAAAAAGAAAGGGGTATCCTGCATGCCCTTACAACTAGCAATGCAAGGACACGTGACCTCTCTCTCTTTCGTGTGTCGCTAAGGCAACACAATATCAAATATGATATTTAATTCGCTTTCATTATAGAATAAAAAATAATCTAATTCAATGGAATTAACCTTTTTTTTGCGTTGGGCCAAAAATAACAGCCAATGTTATCACTACAATTAACAACAACGTATATGGATTTTTTAGAAACTGCGTGCGGGAAACCCCAAGTGCTTCAGCCTTGGGTAGTTCACTCTTGACTAACTATACTATTTTATTTTCTTTTCTGCGTCAAGCAATAATACTTCTCCACGTCTTCCATGCCACAAAAAAAGAGCAACCTTTAGTGGTTACCCTTCCCTTTTCAGACTCTTGTACTTTTTAATTTTCGTGAATTATGTGAGTAATTAACAGTGCTACAACAAAGGATATTATACTTTTAATTGTCGCCTCAGTTAAATCGCCTCTGATTAAATCATTAAATGCAGAAATTGTGAAAAATCCACCGAAAACCGCTAATAACAATGCGTACATTTGTCTTTTCAAAAGCCTGTTTGTCATAATAACACCTCCCACAAAGACTTTTTATAGACTTTGTTCATAACGGTCCAGGAACTCTAAACATTCATCCAATGTAAACATTTCTATATCTCTTGAAGAGTAGTTCATCTGCTTTGGCAAATGAATTAAATGATTTATCATATTAGAATTATAGTTATCTCGACCATACAAACATAAAGCATAAAGTGACAACTGCCATTTAAGCTTTAAAAGCTGGTGTTCATCAACTGTTGCGTATGTTTTGATGTCGCCGATAGTTCCATCCTCATACACAAGGTCAATAGTTCCTGCCAACCTTTGTTCAAACATAACAATTTTTTCGCTAACTACAACCTTCGGTAATTTCTTTTCAACTCTTTTGTAAGCCATAAGAGAAGCCTTTTCTAAATTGTTTCTTGGAGAAACAATATCCTCTTTATGATATTTCTCAATTAGTTTGTGGATGTTAGTGCCATATTCTGCTTTAGCAGCCAGGATACTTGCTGGAACATCATCATAACCAGAACCAATATTAGCTGAAATTACCTGCGTCACTGAAGGAATAATGATACCGTAATCATTCAGATATAAATGCTTGCTCTCTATGAATTCCATTCTTCATCACCCTCGCCCTCTTCTTCAACGTATTCCCACAGTAAATGTGGTGCAAGGTTGATTAAGATTTTGATTGTTGCAGTTAAGTAAAAAAGTGTTGCCACCAAAATAAAAAGATGTAGTAAGTAATACAACATAACAATCAACTCCTTTCCCAGAAACGTAAAAAAAGCAACCCAAAAAGGCTGCTTATCAATTACATTGTTTCCTTATTTACAAATTTTTTATTTTTTACGCACTTATTATAACAAATCTTCCATTTATCTTGCAAGTTTTCCTCAACTATGGAAGTTTGCTATCCAAATTTTTTCCAAAGCGTCTTCAATGACACAACTTTTCTTATCTTTTGTCTTCAAAGGATAGCCATAAATGCGTTTATATTTCTGTAATTGAGCTACAGGATCTGATGTAATCTTGAAAATGCGTCCATCTTTGCTTTTTACAGTCAAAAATTCATTGGGATTGTAATAATTCCACAGGTCAACAATGGTATGAACCGCATCTTTTAATCTTTCCATTTCAGCCAATTGATACGAAGAGGCCGTTTCAGGCATTTCTAAGACATTTTTGTTATTGTTTGAAGACTTTATCACATCTTTACTAAAATAAGCTGTATCGTCCTCCAAATCACCCTCACGCTCATATTCACCAGCATAACCATAACCTTTGCGTTTTGCTTCAATTCTATTATTAGTGTCGCCCTGAAGTCTTTGAAGGCTTTCTAGTCTTTCTTTTTCTCTTCGTTGTTCTTCAAGTTTTCTTTGTTTCTCTGCTTCTTCTTCCTGTTGTCTTCTTCTTTCAGCTTCAGCTTTTATTCTTTCTTGCTGTGTTTTGAGTTCGGCTTCCCTTTTTGCTCTCTCTTGTTCTTCGATTATTCTATATCGTTCTTCTGGATCTTTACCGTCAGCAATATCGTTGAAATAATCAATCAATTGCATCCTGGTCAACCATCTCTTAACGTAAATTGCACCATTTGTGTAAGTTTCCTTGACATTGTGAAGGACCACAAAACATGATGAATCTTTATCATAACTATCATCATGCAGCTCCAACACTAGCCACATCTTATTGTTATCAGTGTAATCTTCAAACATCTTAGCTGGGCGTTTGTAGAACAACACATTCTTATTGTAAGATTGCTTAATTCTCCCCTTCCCCATAAGTTCAATGAAGTTCAGAACCCACATCACTTTTAAGCCATTGGATAAGATAAAGTAATTCTTATCCCAAAAATCACCTGCAGATACTGGCCCTGTATTGAACATCATTGCCAACTTCCCTTTCACAAGTGTATCGACTCTGTGTGTTTCGTTATTATGAGTTATAGGCTTTTCGATATCTGCCACATCAAACATTTTCTTCATTGAATTAGCCCATAAGCTTTCATCATATTTCCAGTAATCAATGCAAGTTTCCTTTGGATAATGAGAAAAGTGCGGTAGTTTCTTTTCACCATGCTTAACAAAAAGTCTTTTGCCACAAGTAGGACAAAAGTATTCCATACCATCAATGTAATGGTCTATATCAACCTTAATCTTATCTTTTGTATAAGCGGCCCTCATAACGAAACCTTCTCTAAACTTATACCTTTCTTGTCCAACGCTCTGGTTGCTTCACAAGTCACAATGTCCGTGTAAGATACTCCTGCATCCTGTGCTCCATGACATTCTTTGTAACTTGCAATTATTTCACCACATTTATCATTAGGAACCACATCTTCTACCTTAAACATTCTAGTTGCTGTCTGAGTAGAACAGTGTAGCACATATCCATAATCCGAATCGATGCCCAACAAGTAGTATTCTAGTCCCAACTTTAATCTGAAATAATCAAACATTGCATCAGTGTCACTGCACTTTTTTTCAGTGATGATGACATCGATCAGTTCCCCTTTATCATTCAGAAGATTGATGAACGCACCTACACCGTATCTTTCAACAGGAATGTAAGATACTACATAGCTGCGTGGTAGATCAGGATGATGCAGTCTTCTGTTATATGCACGAAGCAGAATATTACATACTCCATCTTTTGTTTTAAGTTCCCCTTCTCCTAGTTCTAAACTTCTTATGAGTTTATAGAGATGCTTTGCTTTTGGGTTTTTGGAGAAATCAAAACTCTGGTATTTAGTATTATCGTTAAGATACCAGCTTGCTATGGCCCTGACATCAGGCAGTTGTTCATTTAATTCGTTGAAGAATATATCTCTAATTTTGTGATAATAGTTCATCTACAGAAATTATAGCACAATAGCAATATTCACTATCGTGCGTAACAAAACAAACAAACAATGGTGAATTGTTGGTGCTGTTAAGGAAAGGCAGAGAGATATTAATTTTGAGGTGCAGAATTGCACTTCAAAGAGGCAAAAAAATTTCAAAAATTTTTCATTTTTTTAGCTTCCTAAAAAACGTCATTTCTATATTATATATATTATATAATATTAAATTATAAGAACTAGGCATAAAAAAACAAGGTGTTTATCGCGATAAACACCTTGCAAAATCAACCGTTTTTCTTGACTAACTCAATGGCCTGTGACATTGTAATTTCTTTGTTTTTAACCTTTAATAACAAACTGAGAACTTCCTCGTTTTTCCAAAACTTTCCCTTTTTCTTGATGCCTACATTTGCTTTCTCTTTATTCTTTTCTAAGTATTTTTCAACCGAGAATCTCTTTTGTTTAATCTCTTTTCTAATTTGTTCCTTATTGTCATCTTTTTGATACTTCGCAAAAATGTTTCTGGCATCTCTTTGGGATAGGCACCCTTCAAGAATTAAGTTAATAAATTCAGCATCAGCGTTTTTGAGAATTGTCATTATTGACTTTATAGTCATCAAATCAACATCAATCCCTTTGTTTTCCAGGATGTATTTTTGAATATCGGAATTGTATTCAATATCAATCCCTTTTTCTTTCATTTCATCATAGCTGTTGGCTATGATTTCAAATTTTGTGATGGCTCTTGCTGTGAGGTTAGTGTCATTATAAACTTGCTTTTCTTTATCATCTCCATAAGTATCATAGACAATGCAATTGATATACCATTTCCACTTATCCTTCAAAACATCTTTGTCATTGTTTAGAATGGTGTGTTCACTGTAAGGATTCTTTCTCTTGCAATAATCATAGAAGGACAATATATCTTCCCTATCCACGATGTCTTTGTTCATGGCCAAGCCGACCATAGCTCTAAAACGTCTTTCCCCTGAAGAAATAAAGTATTTACATCCATATTCTTCTTGCATCTTTTTCAAATACTCACGTTCATCATCATCCGAAGCTTCATAACCATCAATCTTAACCACAACTATTGGTTGTTGCTGTCTGATGTTTAACAAAGATTTCTTCATTTCACGGTGAGACTCTAATGTGTTGATATACTTATTAACATTTCTTGGACATATATCAACTAATGGAATAACGTGAATGTCTTTCAGCTCGTAAGGGATTTGAGTGTTTTGGATATACTCACCAATCTGTTTCAAATAACCTTTATCGGTTGGTGGTGCTTCATTAAATAATTCATCTATAAGTTTCTTCATAACTATCTACCATCCCATTTCACTTTATCTATAATTTTTGGCTCTAAGTCTCTGTTTCTAATGTCCTCATCAACGATTTCTTGAGCTAATCTTTGCCAAAAGCCTTCTCTGATAATGCTCTTATCTTGAGCAAACAACATCCTGGAATACTCCATTTGAGCACAAGCCGCTCTTACTGGAATTGCTGTGTCAAAACAAGGTATCGGAAACAGCTCATCAACAATTTGATTTAAGGAAATATTGATTCTTCTATTTTTAGTATATTCATTTTTAACCATTCCAAGTATTCCTTTATGCTTTATGTTTCTTTGCTTCATTGCTAGTGCTTGAATATCTGAAACAGTTTTAATTAAGTTTCTTGTTGATCTTAGAACCATAACAGACAAACTAATTGGCACTATAACAGATTCTGCTGCCATTAATGAATTTAAGCTTAATGTCCCTAAACTTGGTGGACAGTCAATAAGAATAAAATCATAATCCCTGTTCTTCTTTATCAATTCAATCAACGTATGCAAATAATAGATTCCGTCATTATGACGAGACAGTCTAACTTCATTTATTAGCATACTGATTCCAGCGGGAATTAAATCAAAATTGAGATAACGCTTTTCCCTAGCATAATCATAATATCTTGGCTTATTGTTTGGATCATCAATGACATTTTTTATATCTTCCCAATCAAAGTTGCCAATGTCATTCAACATTTTTTCATATAAATCATCCAGGGTGTTCAAATTATTTCCCTCAGAGTCCTCATCAAAGATGTTTAATAACTGCGTAGCACTTGCCTGGCTGTCAGTATCTATTAGCAATACTTTATAACCATTCTCTGACAAAGTATAAGCTAGTGATGTCGTGATGGTTGATTTGCCTGTTCCACCTTTATTGTTCATGATTGCATGTACTCTGCATCCACCTAGTTTAGCTCTGTTTTCCGTGACTGGTTCTATTACGCTTTTATTAAGTTCGTTTATTTTTTCATAAATCTCAGTTAGTTTTTCTTGCTCTTTATATATTGTTTTTTCAACTAGAGTTTTCATCCCCTTCGGTCCAACACGGTTTGTTCCTGCAATATTAGGAATATAACTGTTATCGTCTTTGTATCTCATGCACTCCGCAATTTTATTTGCGTGCTTGCTCGCTTTTTCATTAAGTCCTTGTATTTGCTTCAATGTTTCATAATAGTTGTTCTGCATCATTATTTATAATTCCTTTCTACATCCTTTATAATCAAACCTTTAATGTATTTTGTGTAATATCCTGGATCGCTACCGTATTTTTTGCGTGCAATTTCTTCACTGTGATAAAAGACGTTTTCTTCCTCTTCATCAAATGAAATATTGATAGCTTTCTTTAGCTTGTTCACTGGATATGAAAAGTTGGTTTTTTGATATTGTTTATGCAATTCAAGCGACTCTTTAATATCACTATCTGACATATCTACATTAACAGCCTTCAATAAAGCCTTTGCGTCTTTTAGGGAAGGGGTATATTCACCTCGCAAGATTCTACTTATTTTTCTTCTAGGTATTTCATCAACAATTTTTGCTAAGTAATAAGCTGCTCCTCGTTGTTTAGGAACGTTTTCCAAAATCAATTGAAAAAAAGGAAAAATCAAATTAATCACCTCAATTCTGGATTCATTATAACATTCATTTAAAAATTTGTGTAGATTTTTTAGGCATTTTTGCCTAAAAAATAATTATTGACTCTATAAATTATATTTCATATAATCAAGGTACAAAAAAAGACTTGTTACCAGCAAGTCCTAAATTGTGAAACGAAATTCGTTTTCCTAAATATAACCTAAAGATATAATAAAGGAAAACGAGGCTTGTTTCAAGTCTTTTCTTATACTTTTTTAGAAAAGATATAAAAAAACGAAGAAGGGAGCCTTGTTTATGGCAAGAATTAAAAAAATCTATAAAGAAAACTTCACTGTGGTCAGTTCAGAAATGACAAGAGACAAAAGGATGTCTTTTAAGGAGAGAGGATTATTATTAACTCTTCTATCACTTCCAGAAAATTGGGATTTTTCAGCAGCTGGTCTTGCCGCCTTAGTTGATGGGATTTCAATTGGAACAATCAATTCGTCTTTAAAAAAATTAGAAGAACTTGGCTATCTAAAAAGGGAAAAAATCAGAGATGAAAAAGGACGTTATATTGATTGTGAATATACCTTTTCTGATTCACCAATGTTTGATGTAAATCTTTCTAATTGTCCATATATCAAAAATCCACATATGGATAATCCATATATGGAAAATTGTACGCAATTAAATATACAAGAATCAAATATACAAGAACTAAATACTAATTTAGAACATCAACAATTAAAAGAAAAACAAACAGATATAGAGATAGATGAAGAAGAAACTAACCAAATAACTAAACACTTTTTTAATGAAGGTTATGATAAAACGATAACTGCCATACTGGGAAAAAATGGATGGGGAGAAGATATGTTAAAGTATGCCATTTTCCTATGTGTTAAGAATAGATCAATAGACTACAAGGCATACATTAAATCAATCCTTAAAGATTGGAGTTTTTCAAAAATCAGAAACATAGAGGATTTAGGAGTGAATCCATTAGGAAATAAACAAGAACAAGACGAACTACTAAAATCTTACAAACAAGCTTTAGACCTTGAAAATGAAGGGAAGTTAGACGTTTTTAGAAGTGTTGATTATTCCACCACCTTACAACAGCTCGTAAAAATCATGCCGTATAAAGACTTAAAGAAAATGTTAATTGATGGTGCAAAAGTAAACAACATTAACTTAAAACTCGATTTCTTTCTAAACTAAAAATATATGTTTGGGATAAGTGATTAATGAAAAAAGTTGATTATATGTTTTATGTCAAGTAAAATGAAATTGTAAATTAACCAACTAACAAAAAACTTACAAAAACATGTTAATTTTACACTTACAACAAAAAAGGATTTGAATATGAAAAGAACTTACAAATTGTTAGTTGTTATGTTTCTGACACTTTTAATAGCTGGATGTAATAGAAAAGATCCAATAGAAGTAGAGTATATAACAACAATCGAAACAGATATGTCTGCCTACACATCTCTTAATGAAACACAAAAGAGTGTTTTCAAAGAGATTAATTTAGAGTCTCTGGAAGACATTTTAGAAAACAAAAAAACCGCAATAATTTATTTTGGATACCCAGGCTGCGATAATTGTCAAAACGCAGTCCTTTTGCTTTCTGATTTAGCCTTACAAAATCAATTAACAATATATTACCTAGATGCTCAAAAAATGGTTACTACATCAGATGAGACAGTCATTAAGGGTATTAATTTGTTATCTCCTGTTTTGGAAGAAAGAGAAGATATGGAAGGAAAAGCAATATTATGTCCAGAAGTAATTAAAATCATAGAAGGAAATTATGTTGATTATGCAATAGGATTGGATGGAATAGAAAGATATGAGGAACTGTTAAATGTATCAAAATAGTAGCTTATTAGACAAATTTAAAGAGGTAGGTAGAGAAAAGAAAATACTGTACATTGGAATAGCGATTATATCTTTAATTTTGTTGTTTCTGTTCTGTGCTTGGCTAACAGGGACTTTCTATTATTTGGCTGATAATTCACACAGCAGAATATATCATGGCCTACATAGTGCATTAAAGTTTACATTAATTGTTTATATTGTATTGTTAGCGTTTGTTTTCTTCACAATGATAAAAACATCCGCACTTAACTTTGCGATTAAAACAGACACAAGGGGAGTTGCTTTTATGAAAAATGGTGTAAAAGGAACAGCTCACTTTGCTAATAAAGATGAAATAGAAGAATACTTTAGGATAAGTGCAGATGAAGATACGGATGAAATAATCTATGGACAACTTACTGAAAACGGAGAAGAAGTTGTAAGTTATAAAGAGAGGATTGGAAAGGCTCCAGGAACAAGACACGTTTTGTTAATGGCAAACTCTGGTTCAGGTAAATCGTTTACCTTCACAATTCCAAACGTTCTCCAAGCAATTAAAAGAAAACATTCAGCTATCATATCAGATCCAAGCGGCGAAATTTATTCAGCTACAGGATCATACGCAAGAGATTTTGCAGATGACGTAAAAGTGTTAAATTTGGCAAATGTAAAATACTCAGATTTTTGGAACATAGTAGAAGAGGTTATTGATCCAGAAACCGAAAGAGTAGATTCAACAAGACTTGATATGTGGGGAAAGACATTCATGATGAATTCACCAGACAGTGATAAAAAAGACTACTATTATGTATCTGCACAAAACTTAATTGAAAGTGCAATAGCCTATGCTTCGTATTTAAAAGAAAGCTTTATCATAAGAAATTACATATTACTTTATCAAAAAATAACAAGAACAGAGAATTCAAGGTACGTACACATACTTAAAAACAAAATGGTGAGTTTCCGTTTTTGTGAACAAACAATAATAAAAGCAGCAAAAGATGTAGGGGAAGATTTAGAAGAAGTTAAGTTCATAATAAACGAGATTAAAAATAATGCTCCTAGATTTAGCATCAACGAAGTATATAATATCATTTATCACTTTAATGATTATGCAGAAAAGATAAGCCAAGTTCCTGAATATCATCCAGCAAGTAGAGCTTATCAAAGATTTATAACACAAGAAAAAGAAACAACTAGATCGAGTGCAATACAAGGAGCACAAGCAAGATTTAAGATATTTGATAACGATAATTTAAGAGAAGCATTAAGCTATGATGGGATCGATTTAAAAACCATCAATCAAAAACAGACAATAGTTTATGTTATCGTTCCAGATAGTGATAATACATTAACTCCTATTGCTTCGTTGTTCTTCTCGTTCTTCTTTAAAGATACACAAGTTTTATTTGATGAAAATAACAATAAATCAAAAGAAGATGAGAAAAATCCATGTATTCCAGTTATGGCAATGTTAGACGAGTTTGCGTCATTAGGCGTTATAACTGGAGATAAAAACCTATTCGGTACAATAATGTCAGACGCTCGTAAAAGGGATGTATATATTTGCATCATAATTCAAACTTATTCGCAGCTTGAAGGTAATTATGGAGAATTTGTTAGAGATTCCATTCAAAGTAACTGTACAACAAAAATATTGATGGGTGCAGGTGATATAGCAACAATGAGGTATTGGTCTCAACTTGTAGGTGTCGCAACAGCTATGGATGAAAAACACGGTGAAACCCAAGGACTACTTGGAAGTAAACTTAACGGTAATAGTATGACTGTTGGATCTACTCAACGTGATTTGATGACAATAGATGAAGTCGGAAAAATCATTGACGAGGTACACGTGAATAGACAGGGATGTTCTGTATTTAAACTTAAACCATATCCATGGATTCAACACCCAGCTAAGAGAAATGGATTATGTCCGAAAGCTTCTTACTTCGATATGCCAACAATAGAAGATAGACTATTGAATTTGCAAGAAAGTTATCAAAAAGATCCAGATGTTTACATCAATAAACTAATAACTGACTTCAAACTTACTCACGTTTACGTTCAACCGTTCGTGATGGACCCAGGAACGAATTTAGAGGAAGTTGAAGAACAACAAAAAAAGGAAGTAAAAGAAGAAATAACAAATTTAGAAACTAATAAAAAGAAGAGAGGAAGAAAGAAAAAGAAACCATCTGATATTGACGCAATAATCAATGATGATGATTCACAATTCTTCCTTTAGAAAGGAATTAAATTATGGCAAAGACACAAAGACTTTTAGAGAAACAAAAAGACAATAATGAAGAAGTTGTCGAGAATCATACAAAAGTCGCTGAAACGGGCTCAAAAGAGCCTCTAATCAAACATTCAACAGTTGGTATTGTTGCAAGTAAAGATACAATCAATTTAGATATGTTTGGTGGAGCTTCAGACGACATATACGTTGACCTTAATGTAGATAATGATGAAACTGAATTACAATACAACACATTAACCGAACACATGAATAAAGCAAATATTTTGTATGGTGTTGTATCTGGTGTAGATGTTGACACAACAAATCAATATGCAATTGTTACATTGATTTGGAACAACACAAGAGTTTTGATTCACGAAAATCAATATTTTGAAAAAACATTCAACTTTGGAGACGGCTTTGCCACAATGTCATTCCAAGAAAAATTGGATAAGAAAATCCGTTCAGCAAGATATAACATTGGTTCGAGATGTCCTTTCATTATCAGCGAAGTAAGTAAGATGCCGATTAATGAAGGATATTTTGAAGGTGATTATGAAGTTGTAGCTGTTGCTTCCAGAGTGAAAGCATTGGCAAAAATAAGAGATAAGTATTTTGTTCATAAAAACACAAATAATCCAGTCAATGTTCCAGTTAATGCAAGAGCAAAAGCAAATGTAATTTATGTTTGCGAAAGCTATGTTACTGTTGAGTGTTTAGGAGTAGAAACAAGGATTGACGCTTATAATCTGAACGAAAATTATGTTGCTAACTGCGGAGACTTTGTTAGTGTTGGTGATGTCATATTAGTACGAATTAAAAAGGAACCTCGCATTAATGGTGAAGATGTTTATTTATCCGTTTCAGGAAGATTAAACAACGGTTCTAAATCAATCAACGCTTTAAGAGTTGGAGGATCATATTTAGGAGAAGTTGAATCATTTAACAAGGGCAAAAGACTATACACAATCAGACTGAAAACAGGTGTTGTTGTTTCAGTATTAGAAAAAGCTGTTCAAGGACACATTGAACTTAATCCTGGTGATAGAGCAGCAGTATTGATTACTGATGTTAAGCCAGAAGGATATGCAGTAGGAATGGCAATGAAAATTTAAGAGGTGGATTATGGATAGAGAAGAATACCTAGACACCTTTGACGTGCCACAAAACACTGAATACGATTTAAACATATTGAATTATACATTTACATACCGTTCCTTAATCGAGGGAGGGGTTTTAGCATTGCTTTCTGGAGCAATCATGTTAGCAATATTAACAATAGTAAAGTTGAAACTTACTTATAGTTTTGCTCTAGTGGTGTTTGTAGCTTTATTAGGCTTCGCTTTAGGGGTAATTGGTATAAATGGCGACAGTATATCAAATTATCTCTTAAACGCTCTTAAATTCGCTCGTAGAAGGCGTGTAGCTTATTACAATCCAAGAGTGAAGAAAGAAATCAAGTTCTTTGCAGATACCAAAGAAGACGATTATGTTGTTCCAAGAGAAAGACTTGAAGCATTATACCGTTCTTTCATTTCAAAGAAAGATGTAGAAGAAGCACAGATTAATTTAACTAACGAAGATTTTGATTCTTCATTAATGTATTTTGAAGATGATATTGATGCAGTAGGCAAACCTGAAGAAATGTTAAGCAAAAAAGAAAGAAAGAAAATAGAAAAACAAAGAAGGGTAGGGTTAGAACATGAGCAATAAAAATAAACCTGCCAAAAGACAAATAGTTCAATCAACGCAAACACAATTGCCAATTAAAGATATTACAAATGACGTAATCATCACTCAAGATAATAGAATGGTTAAGTTGGTTGAAATTAAACCTATAGCTTTCCAAACAATGAAAGCACAACAACAGAACTATATAAGACAGATGTTTGAAAATTTGTTGAAGATTGCACCAAACGAATTTCAAATAAAAAGTGTATCTGTTCCTTCTAACTTGTCTGGTCAGATTTCTCAAGTGAACTTCAATATTTCACAAGAGAAGAATGACGAGTGTAAAAAGTTAGGTGAGGAATACAAAAACAAATTAATCGAAACACAAGAAAACACAGTTGAAAGAAAATTCTATATTGCATTTTCAAATCCAGAACTAGATAGCAAGCTTAGAGGCAAAGAACAAGACATTACCAAAGCTATCTACAGATTAAATCAAATAGGAGCTTCCATTGCAGGTAGGATTGGGGAATGTGGTAATGATGGTTATTCTCTAAACAATAGTGAAATAGCTGAAACATTGTATATGTTGTTAAATAGAAACACATCACAGCAACTGCCATTTGCAAAAAGATACGAACAAGTATTTAGAAAATATGTTCATGAACTACAAACAGATGATGTGTATATTTCACCAAATGAATACCTAGCTCCAAAGAAGATACAGTTTACAGATAAGAAGTTCGTGGTATGTGATGACCGATATTATTCATTCTTATATATGCCATCAACAGGTTATCCAGACATAGTATATACAGGATGGCTAGACATCTTCGTAAATTCAATGGAAGGTGTAGATGTTGATATTTATGTCCGTAAAAAAGACAAGAATCGTTATAGCACATCTTTGAAAAGGACAATGGGCCACACCTCTAGCGATATGGGTGATTATTACAACGGGACCTCAGATTCTTATTACAATTCATCCAATAAGTATTCTGCAGCTTCACTGATGTTGCACAAAATTAGAAGCGGTTATGAAATCTATGATGTATCAATAATGATAACTATAAGCTCTAATTCAATAGCTGACACACAAAGAAAAATGGAATTACTAATTGAAGAAGCCAAATCAAGAGACATCAAGTTAACGGAACTTGTGTATCAAGAAGAACAAGCCTTCATTAGTTCACTTCCATTAAATAAACTTGATTCATCTATTGAAAAAAAAGCTAAAAGGAATATGCCACAGGATACAGTATCAACCTTGTATCCATTCACAGCTTTCCAATTAGTTCATGATAGAGGACTATACATTGCAGATAGCTTATTAAGTAATTCTCCAATCATTCCAGATTTCTGGAACACTCAATTTGTATCCAACCCACATATCTTCATGTGCGGTATGGCTGGAGCTGGTAAAACTTCTGCTATGGAATTGTTATCAATTCACGCAAGAGTAATGAATATACCAGTGTTCATAATTGCACCAGAAAAACAAGACGACTATAAGAGGTTATGCTTGGCACTAGGTGGCCAATACATATCAATAGGTCAAGGATCTCCGAATAGAATTAACATAATGGAAATCTTCGAAAATGATGCCAACGTCGATAGAAGCAAGGATGAACTTTACCAGGAATTAAATCAAAAGGAATCACACTTGCAACAACGTATCGGTGTAGTAATTGAATTCATAAACACTTATTATTACTCGCTTACTCAACAAAGTATGACTCCAACAGAAAACTCACTACTGAACGATGCACTCATAGTAGTATATGCTTCAAAGGGTATTACAACAGATAATGAGTCATTATGGAACGAAGAACATACAGCTTATAAGGAAATGCCTATATTATCGGACCTTGTTCCTGTGTTAGAACAAATGGGCCAACCAGCAGAAAGCTTATATCGTTCACTAAAATATCTAACTACTGGTGTCGGATCGTTCTTTAACGGTCAAACAAATGTTGATGTTAAAAACAAGTTCTTTGTTATAGGTATGGAAAACAATACCAAAGAAACAAAAGCTTTAGCTGCCTATGTCGCAGAAGACTTCTGTCAGTTAAAGATAAGAGAAGACAGAATTAAAAGGTCCTTGTATGTAATTGATGAAGGATGGTCTATGCTAGATAATCCTGCTATTGCGGAAAAGATTAAAGAAGACAGTAAGATACTTAGAGGTTATCAATGTATGTTATTGTTTGGAACTCAACAGTTGGCAGATGTCCTATCAACGATACAAGGACAAGCAATAATTAAAAACTCAGACACAAGAATAATAATGCAACACAAAGACGAAGATGTTAAATATGTATCACAATACATTGACTTAACACCATCAGAGCAAAAAAAGATCAGAGGGTTCTCTGTTGGTGAAGCATTATTACTTGCAAATGATGTAAGGATACCAATCAAATTTAATCCATCAGACTTCGAAGCTTTATTAACATTTAATGATGAAAAGACTTTAGCTAGATATGCCGAATATGTTAAGCAAAAGAAAGCTAAAGAACAGGACAAAAAAGAAATTGAAGATAAAGCTGAAAACGGATTAAGCATTAATGATTTATCACAAACATCAAGTTCTTCAGTACAAGCAATAACAAGTGAAGACTATATGAATTATTTACACGATAAGGAAGGAGTTAATTTATGATCGAATTTAATGAATATGAAAAGTTTCTAAACGAACTAATTTATTACTTCAATCCATGTTATACAGCTCAACTACATAGAGCATTAACGAAACAGTTCGGCAACTTAGATAGTAGGTCAGCATATGAACTATTAGCTAAATACCAAAATGATGGTCGCATCTTGTTAAGTGAAGATGGATGGGCTATGACAAAAGGAAAATATGTCCAAATCACAAAGGATAGCAAATACGAAAATGTTAATGTTTCCGCAAATCCAAGATTACAAAACATAACAAGACAAGTTAAGGATTATTGTGATTTAAAACACTTCAGGCTTTTGGATTGTTTGTGGGTATTGATTGATATGTTGCCAGATAGTATGGATTTCGCACTTACAAACAAACCATTTCAGATTTCCTTAATAGCTAAAGGACAGTTGTATCAGATTATATCAATACCTGCTAGTGAAGAAGATTTAAGAATTGATATGTTAACTTCTTTGCCTGCAGACTACTACGAAAACTTTAGAACAAGTGTAAACAGAATTGTTGTTATGGAAAGAGCGGACCACTATTTCAAACTTCCAAAAAATATTGGAATTAAATTCGTCTGTGTGATAGACCATAACAAACCATCGCACATTAGAATTACTAAAACTTTTGATGAAGGATGGAATGATGGCAAGTAAATATTTCAACCACATTGAAGAAAGATTGATGTCAGTCGCTTCACTTCAAAATCAATCACTGGCAATAAATAATTATCTTCATACATACCTACTTGATACCGAAATTAACAAAATGACACATGATGATTTAACGAACATTTTGTATCATTCAGAGTTAATTTCGGAGATGGTAAGAAAAGCAATTTCAAACTATGAAGGTGATGACCTCTTAATGTTTGTTGATGAAAGAGAAGGTATAACAATACCACTAGACAAGTGGAAAAAAGAGAACAAAGAATTAATAGAAAAAGAACTCGAAAAAGAAGCTTTCAGAAATCTAAAAGTTGAATGTAAATTTGATGGAGAAGTGTTAGAAGTTTTTACTCCATTAACATTCAAAAGAGGTTTCAAAGAGAAAAACTTTTTGTCAAATTATTTGCTATCTCACTTGCTTGAATCGGCAATTCAAAAGTGGCAACAGGAAAGCAAGATACACATACTCGGAGCAATTCGGATGCCTGCGATCATCATAATGAAGAGGGTAGATACAATGTTTTCTTTAAACAAAATATGTGATAGCGACAACCTGGAAAATCAGAGAATTATTAACACCATGGCCAGGGCAGTTGGCATATCTGATAATGCAATAAACCTATCTCTCTACACTACTTTCTCACTTACAAATAATGCAGAAGAAGTAGGTACAAGATTTTATTTATTTGCTGAAAAAGATATGGAAAAACATCTTGATTTATTCAAAACAAACTAAAACTACAATTATATATTTTGGCTAATTATCAAATTGATGTGTCGAGATATAATTATTTAATCAATTTAAGGCTTATTTTACCGAAACTTACAACATATTTTAAAGCCAGGTCAGTAATTATGAAATATTTACTGATAAATAGGTAAGTCGATTTACTTGAATAAAAACATTTTAAAGAGACTATCGTGGAGCTAACGATAGGAGCTACACGAAATACACTAACTCAAACACTAGAGAAAGATAGCATAACCAAACTAAACAATCTCTGGACAAAACAAGCAAACTCGATTTACAAAAATTAAATCCTAAAAACTTATATTGTGGAGATGGTGCTAACCACTACACAAGAAAGGAGAAAAAATGAACACAAAAAAGCAATATAAGAAAATCAATCCAAATACAGATTTATGGAAACTTGCAACGTTCTTATATTTCAAAGGTAGTGCATATAAGCAAGATATGATTGCCTATGCCACCAAACTTTCTAACGGGGTGCAGCCAAACGCTTCAGGACTGTTGAAAGAACTGAAGAAAAGAGAGATAGTTTTTGAAAAACAAATTACCATTGGATACCGTTCCAAGAAACGTACAACGACAGTGTACTTTCTGACAGAACAAGGCACCATATTTTTGAATAGTTACTTCAGTGATAAAACTGACATAAATACTTTCAAAAAAATAGTTGAACAGTTCAACACAAAAAAGCATGACACATTATTGTCGCTTTACAACCAAAATCATATCAAGACAATGTTTAACTGCGTTGGTATCCAAACCGATGTGATGACAAAACCATCAATTAAGCAGTTATGGTGTTACCTCAATAACGTATCTTACATCCCTAATGAAAGTTATGAATATCCAACACTATCGAATGATCGGATGCAACAAATGCTTCATACAGGCATCTACTATGACAAAGAAGAGTTCAGAGAACTCTACACAAGTGAACTTAAAAAAGGGGAAGTGCTGCGTTCAATCTTTAGAGGAATTTACATCTCAGATACACAATGCTTTGTAATTTACTCAAATGGTAAAGGAAATGGCAATATGATTTATCTGCCATCCGAAACCGAGGAACATTTATTAACCACAACTTTAATTCAAAATAAGTTCGCAAGCATTAATAACATCTCAGCCCTCACAATGAGCGACACTAACTACTTCATCTATGGAACACTTACTGGTCGCAGATACGGCATCAATAAATCAAACTTAGATGAAGACATCTTACAGGCCAAACGCAACATAGAAAAAGAAGAGTTGCTTGAGAAATGTAAGAAGAACAATTGGGACGTAGAAGAAAGGCTTGCCAAGTTGCATGACAAATGGGAGAAGTCAGACACCTGGCAAAAAAGAAAAAAGACAGGCAAAAATATAATCTTTGGGATAGACGCTCAAATCAATAACATAGACATAGATGGTAATTATAAAAACCTCTACTGTATTACTTTTAACAAAACAGGAATCAGAAGTCTTCAATACCTTGTATCTAACAACGCAGACGCACATTACAATAACATAACCAACATTGCGTCCCGTGCAGGGAACATTGAAATTAACCAACAGGGTGATAGCTTCTATCCTCTAAATTACTTTGATAGGTCCATGTGGATTCCGTGTATATATCTGCCATATTTTGAACTACATACACTAGAAAGAATAAAAGAAGATGACTTCACACCAGTAATTATCACTAATCCAGAAATGACAACAATCATCCAACATTGTACTCGTAAACATCATATCTTCATTGACGAAAACAAATTGGAAAAGCAAAGTCAAAAGGAAGCATTGATAATAGATAAAAATGGTTATAACAAAGGCAAGAAAATCATAGATAAATATTTAAAACTTCAATCGCTAACCATAAGCGAACAACAATACAGGCAGTTACCAAGCAAATTTGAAATGAAATATAACGAATTCTACAATGCAGTCGCAACTGGCGAAATTAAACCAGAACAAATAACGCCATTGTTGGAAACAAGTGAATATGATTTAAGAAACTACGGTAAACGCAGAAGTTCAAAAAAGAACAAAACAATTGCGGTAAACTCTAAAATCTATTCAGCATTGAAACATTATGCAGATAAAAACGACACTACTATATTAGAAGCTGCCAGCAATCTGCTGAACGATCTATTGGATTCTAATAAGGCAACTGACACTGCACAAGCAATTTACAATTATAAGGAGGAATTCTAAGATGCCACGAAAACTTATAGCAGGAGAAACCATCATTGGACAAACTAATATCACAGATGAAAATGGTGTGCTATGTAAACATGAAGGGGGTTATGACTTCGACATAGTATATGGTAATGTCCTTGTACCTTTTATTAATGGACAAGTAATGCACCTGCCACCTGATTTCTACCAAACAAAACTGTATGACTTCTTAAACAGTGAAGAGGGCCAAGAATATGAAATGCCTGATGAAGAAGAAATTACAAACGCTTCACTGGAAATGTTAAGAAGAGAACAAGCTTTTAAAGCTGATTTACGCAGAAGTCCAGATCCTGCTCAGGATACAAAAGACGAGAAACTTACAGAGACAGTGCAAGATACTCACGAAGAACCACTCCTGTCCAAAAAAGTGGAAAATAAATTTCCAGAAAAATCAAAAGATTCCGCTCCATCAAAGGAAATTACAACACAGTTGCAAGATACCAACAATCATGTAACTACCCAAGAAAATAAAAAAGAGCTGTTAGATGAAAAACCAAAAGAAAATAAACCTGAAGCTAAACAGGAGAAACCAAAGGAATTAAAAAAAGATGATTCATCTAGTGAAGGCAAGAAAGTTGCAGAAACATTGCAAGATACACCTCCTCAAATACAGGCAGCAAGTGTTCCAACAGCTTTCACTTCAGATCAGGTTTATAAGTTTATTCAGGCAGATAGATTGAATGAGCAAATCAATGAATTGAATATTGATAATAATGAATTAAAAGTTCAAATTCATAAAGGCAAAATCTCTCGTAGAATAATAACCTTCATCCTACTGCTATCACTGGCAGTTAATGGATTTGTTATATACAGATATTTACAAACATACTCTCAAGGTGTTAATTACGCAGAAATGAATATCAACGGCATTAAATATCAAGTCCCAGTAGCTAATGTAGAAGTAGCTGAAGGACAAAAGAAAATTATGATATACGGCTTCACCGTAACAAATGAAAATGGCACAGTTAAAAATGTCGCAATTCCATTAGGTGAATTCGATTTAGACAACTAGTTCTTTGAAATAAGAGAAAACCGTAAAACTTGAAACAAATACACCAATGTCCTATAATGGACTTGTCGCAAGGGAAATTGCAACATTTCCTTTCTGACTTTTGTACTTAGGAAAAAGGTGTGTTTGTGAAAAAACCACCTTTTTTCTTATATAAGAGTAAGAATATTAAGGTAGAATAAGGGAGGATTAATGAAAGTTAAATTATTATTAACCATTTCGTTACTGTTAGTATTCACCTTTGGATGTCAGAATAAGGAAGTTGAAATTAAATACAAATCACCTAGAATATTTTGTACCGATATCGAATACTATTCTAACGAAAATCCAAACATTATGAACTACTGCACACTGGAACCTGCCAACGCCGTACTGATTTTGGACGGTAAGCTTACAACAGATGTTGGCGAACACACAGTTGGATACACAATCTCTGATGGAGAGCATAACAACTTTACAGTAGGAACGCTTTCTTACAAGGTAATTAAATACATACCACCTTGTCCAGAAAATGCAACCTACAATGAAGAAACTGAAAAGTGCGAATGTAACAGTGGTTATGTAAGTATCCATAACGTATGCGAACTTAAAGTTACATGCGGTGCGGGGTATCAATATAACGCTTCCACAAATACGTGTGATTTAATTCCTAAATCTAACACAGGAACATCCACAAATAATGGAGGCAACACAGGAAACACAAATACAGGAGGCAATAGTAACAAATCTCACGGAACAAAGGATTTTATGTTCACAGATGGTTACAACATTGATTCTGCATATAACGCCTGTGTATTGCAAGGCTCTCAATATGGCAGCTATTCTTGCACACCTTTGCGAGATAGTGAAGGCTTCTATATTGGGTATAGATTGCAATGGTAAATGGTCAGAGAGGAGAAAAGAAATGACGAAAAAACTAATGAAGCTTGTGTTGGCATTGTTACTTGCAATGAGTCTTATTCCAACACAACTTGCAAACATCTACACTGTTTCTGCTGATGAAGGCAGTTCAATGACTTTCACAGTAGAAACAGAAGCATTGGATCCAGTGTGTGCAATTGCTGGAACCGATTACTACAGTATTGAAGGTGGCGAATTTACCGTTTTCAATAGCAAAAATGTAGAAATAGCTAAATTCTATATCGATGCGGATGGTAAAGGCCACGCCAACTCACCGACTGGCAGTGTGACTTTAGGTAATTTGCCTAACGATACATATACAGTTAAACAAACTAAATCATTTAACGGTTATGAAAATATAGCTGACCAAAAAGTGACATTAGAAACTGTTGGTGCATTACCTTCATCAACAATGAGAATTAACACTGTATCTGATTTGTATGGATATGCTAATACAAGTGGTCCAGGTCAGGCGGCAAGTGTATTCTGGAAATCAGACACTTTTGACAATTTTGTTTGCGGAAATCCAGGAAATCCTGCTCCTGCTGCAATAGCAACTGACAAAGGTACTGGATGGCATACATTAAATGGTGCTAACTATACTTTAGTTACTAACCAATTAATTAGAAAAGTCATGTACTATGGTTATCATGGCCCGAAACAATGGAGTGGTTTTGCGAACTTAACCAAGAATGTATGGTCAGGTTCAATATATGACGCTAATACTTATGCTAACCCTGGTGTATCATCAGCTGATGTTAACGCATATTACTTAACTCACCACGCATTAGGCCAAGCTACAGGCAGACAATCTGGAAATTTCTCTGGTAGAGATACTTATGGTTATGCTGGTTTCTGGAGTTATGTTAATTCAGCAGCAAATGCACCTGATTCATTTAAGGTTTACAAAATCAGTTATAGCGGTAACGTACAAGATATGTATGCTTCAATTGATGTGCCTCAAGTTCCACAACATAAGGACTTAGTAGTAAAAACTAAAGCAGCATTTGACCCTATTTCTGTTGTGCTAACAAAGAGAAACAAGATTGATGAGAAGATTGCTGGTGCTCAGTTCACCATGAAGTATTACAACCAAGATGTTGCTAGTGTAGAAGATGCAGCTACATTAACTCCAACAGCTACTTGGGTGTTCGAAACAGATAGCGACGGATGGATGCTATACGATCCAACTTATAAAATCAGTGGAGACGAATTATTCTATAGCACAGCACAAGATGCGTACATCTTATTACCAGGAACTTACACAGTAGAAGAAACTTTAGTACCTACAAATTATGTAAAAGCTGATACATTTATGATTAAAGTATCTAATGACCCAAATGTTGAACCTGTTTATTACAATGAAACAGGAACACGGTCAATCCCCCAAGATGCAACTGAAGGGTATATGTTAGAAGAACTATACGAAGGTCATTTAAGACTTAGAAAAACAACTGCTGATGCAACTTGGAACGCAGAACATCCTTTAGCTGGAACAGTTTATGAACTTTATGAAGATCAAGAATGCACTAAACGTGCAAAAGCAATTGATAGTACAGATGTAACTTTCACTATCGGAGCTGACGATTTATCTAATTCAGTCAAGTTAATCCCAGGTGATTACTGGTTGAAAGAAACAGTAGCTGCCAAAGGATATGAACTAGCAACTTCACCAATTAAGGTTACAGTTACTGATGGTAAAGTGTTAGAACAACAACAATTAGATGTTCAGACATTTGAAACATCTGATGAACCAGCTTATCCAACTTTGAAGACAAAAGCTTTGGATAAAGAAGATGGCGATAACATTATCTTAAATGCACCAAATCAAACTGTAGTTGATACAATTACATTCACTAACTTAGAGCCTAACGTACAACACACAGGTAAGATTACCGCACGCAATCAAGCAACAGGTGAAGAGTTATTAGATGCTCAAGGAAATGTAATTTCAAAGGAATTCACATTCACACCAAATGATAAAAATGGTGAAACAACAGTAGAGATTACTTTTGACGGTTCATTATTCCCAAATAGTAAGATTAACTTCAAAGAAGAAATCTTCCTAAATGGTAAATCTGTAATTACAGAAGATGATTTATCAAATACAGATCAGACAGTTACTGTGTTAGATATGCAGACTACAGCTAGTATTGTTGCTATCGGTGAAAAGACAGACAACACTTTTGAAATTACTGACATTGTTGAATATAAAGGATTAACTCCTAATAAAGAATACACTTTAGAAGGTAAATTGATGGGTGTTGACGAGAATGGAAACGAAACTCCATTACTTGACGCTCAAGGACAACCAATAGTTATCACAAAAACACTTACTCCTACTGCTGCAGATGGCCAAACAACCATGACTTTCGTAATTGAAGGATACAAAGTAGAGAATAAGAAATGCGTTGTATTTGAAACACTATATGACGGTTCTAATAAAGTCGCAATTCACGCAGATATTAACGACAATAACCAAACAGTAGAAATCCCTGGATTAAACTTCTGGGTATCTGTTGTAAAACGTGATGCCATGGATCACACTAAGCTATTGAAAAATTGTGAAATAACAATATTCAATCAAGATGGAACAATCGCAAAAGATGTTAATGGTAATGACGCAGTAGGCATCACTGATGGTGAAGGAAACATTGTATTTGAAATGTTCTGGGCTGAAAATGGCTATTACGCAGTTGAAACTAAAGCTCCATTAGGTTATCGAATTAACTCTAATAAGCACCAGGTTGAGCTTCACGACACTTACGACTATGCACAAGACAATCCTATTGTCATTTACGTCAATGACGAGGCTGCTCCTGCAGTTAAGACTGGTGATAATTCACAACTATTGATGTACTTATCATTACTAGCTATGGCTAATATCGGTTTTATTGCCGTAGTGGTATTTGAAAAAAAGAGATTAAATTATAACTAAAAATAATGGTTCAGGAGTCTGAAATATGGCTCCTCTTTCCATTTTCAACACGTATCTTACACCCAGAGTGTAAGTTCGTAAATTTCTTCGTTTTTCGCTTGATTCACCTTTTTTCTCTTGTATAATGTGTTTGTAGATGTATTGTACATCTCTCTAAATTTCATGTACAAGGGAAAGGCGGGATTACTATCGCCTTTTTCCTTATTTTAGGAGGTATATCTTATGAAACTTGTTGGGAAAACGTATTATGTAGTAAAGAGAATTGCTCGCTATGTTTGTGTTTCTCTAATTTATCGAACAGTTCGGAAAGTCGTAAATTTGATATTTAATTAAAAAGCTGAAAAAAATAAAGCTAAATTTAATATATGGAGGTTAAGTACATGTCAAAAAAGAAAAAAGTTGCGAAAAATATGAAAGATTCGTCTTTCAACCTTGATCCAGTAGTGGATGAGAATGTTAGCGTAAATGAGGATGTTTCACCTATGGTGGATGATGCTGTTGAAGATGCAGTAAAGGAATCGGTTGAACTATCTGAAGAGCCTAAAAAGAAGAAAAAATACATATTATGGCTACTTTTAGCTGTGTTAATTTGTATTGGTGGATTCTTTGGATACAAGTATTGGCTAGCTAATAGACCAATTCAACCAACTACCACACTAAAAGAAAAAGAAATAACTATCACAGCAGGCGATACATATAATCCTGAATCTAATATCAAAGTAGGTGAGGGGGATACTTACCAGATTACTACAGATTTGAATACTACTAAAGCAGGTGAATATAAGGTTACTATCCAAGTCTTCTCTCCAACAGGGGTATCTAAAGAACTTACATATAAGGTGCTAGTTAACGTGCCTAAATCTTCTTCAGGATGTGAATTGGTATATGTCAAAGATAAAGACGCATGGGAAGAACAAGTTTGGAAAATTGATAAGCCAGGTCAACCAGCACAGTATAAACAAGAATGGGTGGTAGATGTTCCAGGACATTATGAAAAGAAAAAAGTAATTGATGTACCCTATCAAAAGGAACAAGGACACTACGAAACAATTATAATTACACCCGCTGTTGAAGAAGTTGGCCATTGGGAAACCATACACCACCCCGCTCAAACACACCAAGTCGAAATAAGAGAAGATGTATTGTATGTAGTATTTTGCACCCCTGGAGATGCAGAGACAATCACTGTTAAAAGAAGCTTGATAGGAAATTTGGCAGAATATTGCAAACAACTATTTTTACAACAAGGTTGGGATTGTGCCAGATGGTACACAAAGTGGGTGAACGAAGTTGTAGGATATGAAACCGTAGTAGATCAAGAAGCGTGGGATGAACAAAAATGGGTGGTAGATGTGGCTGGAAAACCAGCAGTTACAGAACAAAAATATGTAAAAGATAAAGATGAAGTTCAGGAGGTATCTCACTACGAAGACGTGTGGGTTGAGGATAAAGGCCATTACGAACAAAAGTTGGTTAAAGAGGCAATACCAGAACAGGGACATTACGAAACCGTAACTCACCCTGAGGTTGGTCATTACGAAGAAAGAAAAGGTTGTTAGAAAGGAGTAATATTATGGGATTTTGGGAAATTGATGCGTTAGCAAAAATAAGAGACGAAATAAGAGAATTAAGAGGTATAAAAGGACCAGAAACACCAGAAGAAATGGTGGAGTCTTACAAATATACTTTTAAAAGTCTAATAGCAAAATTTGTAGTCTTTGGGATCACTTTTATAGGAGGTATATACCTCATGTATGGAGTTTTCACAATAGGGATGAAAATCATAATAAGACCATTATATAAACTATTTAATGTCGATTTATCATTGCTGCTTGCCATTTTTGCAATTTATGCGTTTGTAAAGCTTGCATTCTTTCTATATAAAAGAATGCCACAATGGTTATTTGACTTGATAAAATAAAGGTTGAAGGCATAGCATATGATGATATATAATATGAATATAAATAAAAAGGAGAAAAGATATGTTATTTAATTCAAAAATTTTACTAGCACTCCTACCAAATGTATTGAAAACTACAGGAACCACAGACATTGGCAAAGCAGTTGGTGACATTTGGGGATCAGTTTACACTGTCATTAAGGAGGTAGGTGGCACACTTGCAGTAGCCACTCTAGCAGTCTCAGGACTCTATTATTTCGTAATTGGGCAAGATAGAGAGTCATTAGACAAAGCAAAGAGATTCATCAAAGGATCTATCATAGGTATCATTATTATTTATCTAGCACCTCTTGTTATCAAAGCAGTAATCGAAATTGTATCAAGATTTGGCTAAAAGATAATTTAAAGGCAAGCTTATACTTGCCTTTCTTTTTAATGGAAAGGGAATATAAATTTTTATGGTAACAGGATTAATAATAGGTATCTTATATGTTTTTTTATCCTCTATTGCTAGTTTGTTGACAAATGCTGCTATTAAAGGCACGTTAATTATAGTTAACCCAGATTTATTGGCTATGTCTAATGCAGATGGCAGTCCAGGAAACGTTTTAAAAGTATTAGATGATGTTTTTGCAGGATTTTTAACTTCATCAACCAAAACAACAGGTGGAGCAACACTTGTTATAGGCCAAACAATAATGACGACAGCCTATATCTTAATTATCTTTATTGTGGTTATTCAGACCCTTTCATCAATGGCTAGATCCATTCAAGGTGAAGATGCAGAAAATCCATTAAAAATAGTATTAAGAGGGGTATTTACAATAATCTTAGAATTTGTAATATTTGGTAATCCATTTAGATCTACAAATAGCACATTGTTTTACAATAAAGGTTTGTTAGGACAAATGGGGACTTTCTTTGCTGGTATTCTAGCACCTTTTAGTAATGTTTTAACACAAACAATGACAAATGATTTAGGTTTGGGTAATTGGACAATTAATCTACAACCAGCAGAAAATATAATTTTATGTGTGTTAGCTTTCGCTGTGTTTAAAGGTGTGTTAGAAGCTGGCATTGTATTTGTTGAAAGATGGCTAACATTCGCTATGAGTGTTCTGTTTGGACCAATAGCAGTAGCAACAAACGCTTCAAGAGAAACATCTGATTCTTTCAAAAAATGGATGTCTTCACTACTTGGTCAGATATTAACCATATTTATTTCTTTACTTATCTTCAATATGTTTTTGGGGACAATGGGACCTGCCTTTAAAAAAATGGGAGAAGTAACAAAAATGGGGTCGAATATTATATTTAGCTATGTAATATCTATTGTTATATTAGCTTTATACAAGAATTCAGAGAAATTCCTAAACTCATTTGGAATTAGCACAGTTGCTAATGGCAACGCTTTTGCAGATGTAGCTGCGGGAATTCGTGCTGCCAAAGAGCTAACTCGAGGTGCTATCAGAACAGGTAGAGGTATAGACAGAGAACGTGCACGTTCTCGTTCTCGCCAAAACGGAGGAGATAAAAGACCACAAATACAAACATCTACACCTGAAAGCTATAAACAATTTCAATCTTCAGGAAGTGTTAATAAACAGCCACAAACAAAGAATATTAATGCAGCACCAATAAGCAAAGTTAATCCAGCTGCCTTCCACAATGCAACTTCTAACGAAGCTTCAGGAAGACTGCAAGCTGCATTTAAAGGAACAGAAGGAAAAGCAGTAAGTACATCAGATGTAATGCAGGCTCTTGGTCCTAAAGACACAAGCGAAATTAACAGTAAGTACAAGGATTTTTCACCTGTTTCTAAAACTTTTGCAACTGCCGAAGGAAATCAAGGTGTATTAATGTCAGCTAAAGATAAATCTACAGGTAAAGATGTCACTTTGGCAATGTCCATGGGAACTCAAGATAAGTTGGATCGTGGTTCTACAATTACAACCATCACATCTGACAACACACCTGCAACATACCAATTGGACGGGGGATCAGCAATACATTTGAATGATGGTGCTTCTTCAAGTTTCTTGCAAGAAGTAAGGCCAGTAAGTATGTTATCAGAAGCAGACTTTAATAATAGTGCCGAATTAATTAATAGACACGGTTCATACGAACAATACACAAATTCAGTAAACAATGATATTCAAGCATGCCAGGAAATTACAAACTATCTAAATGGCTCTGGAGACGCTATTAAAACATGGAAAGCTGCTGGTGTAGATGTTAGCTCATCAGTAGAACAGCATATAGCTAACGAAAACTATTACTTAGATAATGTTCAAGTTGCAACTATAGATAAAATTAACAGTTATTCAGATTCATTCACAACTACAAGTTCAGTTAATGATGACGAGATGGCCGCTGCTATGGGTATTAAAAAACGTAGCAGGAAAAAGGATAAAGAATAATGACTGAACGCAATAGTAATGAAGAATTAAGAAAAGGAGAGGAAACAGCCTCTTCCATTTCTAGTTATGCAGGAAGAAAAGTTCTTGATAAAGCTAAAGAAAAACTGTTAAATACAGCAGTAATTGAAGGTGCTAAAGATGCAATTGTCTCCTTAGTTTCGCAAGGATTAACCGCTTTTGCATCTACAATAGGAGCTTCTGTATTCTTTGTTGTTATATTGATAATGTTAATCCCTGCAGTTATTTTCTCCGTTCAATTTATTTTTGGAGGAGCTTCAAGTAACAGTCTTATTGACAATAATATTCAAAAGGCTATTTCAGGTGCTTTACACTCAGTTAAAACATCATCATCAACTAGAGAGAACATAGTTCAGCAATTAAATGTTCAATATGGATGTGCAGGCAATGTCAACAATCTAATTGACACGGGGAGTGGAACTTACTACTACAAGACAGATCGATGCGAAATCACCGTAAGCTACACTCCAGGAATCGATACTATCAGCAAATCCATAGCTGCCTATGTAACTGCTGTAGATGGAACACTTGCATATTACGAGGAAGATGCAACAAAGCTTGATAAAAATATCCTAGTAGATGAAGACGGAAACATTACAGGCTATGATACAACCAACTTGCCAGATATTAATAACACAGAGTCCTATATTACCGATACTGGGGAACAAGACGAAAACGGAATACCTAAGTTCACACTATCTGACGAAGTTAAAGATTTCATTAAAGAATCTAGCGATAATCCTTTATTAGACGGTTCATCAGAAGCTTACGCAAAAGAGATTAGCAGCCGTGCTGGAACTTTCTTTAAAGTAGAGACCAATTTATCAAACTGGGAAAACAATCGCATAGTTTCAGCTAAAATATCTCACACTGAAAAAGCATGTTATTTAGTAAGAGATCTAGTGACAGATGAACAAGTTCACGAAGAAGTATCAATGTCATTTTGCAATAACAAAGAAGACGATACTCATTACAAAGTAGAAAATAAAACTGTATGGCTAGATGGTTATAGAGGCTCAGTGGTTATTCCTATCTATTATGACGCCACAGATTACAAAAAGGATGAGCTTCAAGCAATAACCGAACGCCTTGTATCAAAAGGGGAAAGGTGCATATTTCCTGCGACTTACAATGATAATGATTACCAAGGATCTGAAGGATGCAATAACGAAGAGGCAGACATGGCTGTAAATATGGTACTTTACAATTATTATGCCAATTCTTTAAATTACTTCGGCCTTACCTCGGACGAAGAATATATTAGCTCATTTAATGCAACAGCAGGTTACTCTGGTGTCGCTACTTACAGTGGAGGCTTAGACTATGGAATGTTTGCAGGCAAAAGATATTCACTAAACACCTCCATAGCTCAAATGATTTGGGCCCATGCCGACAGATTACACTCACAAGGTAAGATAGGCGGTTCCACTACACAAAGAATTGGGGGATGTACTTACTTTGCTCAGATGTGGTTTTATGACCATTATGGAGTAAGTCAATCTAAGGGGACTGCATCAGGCCATGGTGGTCAATTTGCTTCAGTAGTGTTAGATAAACATCCTGATAAATTTGAAAGAGGCAAATCACCAGCACCTGGAGGTATCGTGTCAGCTGCATATGGCAGATATGGACACGTTATGTGCGTTGACGCAGTTGATTATGTGGCAGGAACAATTACATTCTCTGATGGTAATTATGATGGTGCAGGCGGTATTAGAATAATGAATACAATGTCCTTGCAACAATTCTACAACTTGTTCCCAGGAACTTACATTTACGCTAATCCTAGACGATAGAAGGAGCCTTATTTTATGGCAAAATTAACAAAGAATAGATTAATTGAAAGATTATTGGAAATAGATCGAGAAGTAGAAAATGCGTTTGCCTTGCAAGACAACAAATATCTAATAGAGGCAGGGAAGCGTATAATGTCATTGATTGAAGAAATACAATCAGTAAAAGAGGACATAACTGAATAATATGACATTTCAGGAGTTTAAAATACTACATAGCGAAATAATATCCTATTTTCAAAGCATTGAATATAACTTAAAAAGGATGTATTCAGTAATGTCTTCTGAAGATTTTGATGACGAAATGGATATGTTAGAAACATCTAATATGGGAAACACAATTAGTATGTTAAAGAAATTGGATCATAGTGATGGTAAACCATGGTTGTCAGATACAGATTACGAAGAATTAGAACACATTAGGAAAATACGAAACTATTGGGTTCATCAATGCTATATAGACTATTTTTATAATAAAAGGCGTCTAGTTAAAGGTGATGAGTTTGTAAGAATGGCAAACAAGCTTTCAAACGAACACGACAGAATATACAATCTTTGTAAAAAGATAGAAGCTATTTGCATTGATTGGATTGAAAATTAATATTTCAAATATTTGAATATGATATAATATAAATGGTTAAAATAACACATTGGTAACTAGCTGATTTGTCAGCTAAATCCTGTCAGGAAATCCTGTGTAACTGCCGTATAACAGGAGAGTACTGCCTCTTTCCTGTTTTAATATGGGAAAGAGAGTAAAAATTTACTTACAAAGAACTTTTGTGCTATTATGGGAAAGAAGGAGGTTTTAAGTATATGGCAAACATTAGTTTTGAAAAAGAAATGCGTCTAAACAAAAAAGAATCTGATGCACTGTTAGATATTCTTTTAAGTGACGACAAAGGATCTTATAAAATAACAACTCCTCCAGCCAAAAGGCTTTCTGGTAAGGAATTAAAAGAATTCTTAAACAGGAAGAAGTAATGGCTTATTACGAAGTATCTTTATTAGACTACATTGACGAGGTTGGAAAGGAGAACATAAAAAGTGTCCTTTCCAAATTTGTTTGTAAAGAAAATGAAGAAGTGGAGTATTTTTTAAGGGAACGTTCATTGCATAACGAAATTTATGGATTTGCAAAAACAGTATTAATATTCGATTCAGAAAGTGAAAAAAACGATATAATTGCATATTATACTATTACAACAAAATCACTAATTTTTGATAAAAAAATGAACAGCAATAAGAGAAAGAAATTCTTTGGAACCTCGTTAACCAACGGAAATGCTATTCCTTCAATATTAATTGGTCAGCTTGGAAAAAATGAAGCAATAAGTAATTCAAATTTTACTGGCTCTCATTTAATGGATATGATATTTAGATACATTATAAATATGAGTATTCTAACTCCAAGTGTGGTTGCATACGTTGAGCATAACGGTTCATCTAAGTTGCGTAAATATTACGAAAAGCACGACTTTAAGTATTTACAACGTGATGGAGAAGAGGCAAACGGTTTATACTGCCATGTTATCATGACAAAAAACCTCGTTTCAAAAGTCATTATGAAATGAAACAGAGAATAGCATAAGGCAGGTGCTATTCTTTTTTATCAAACATCATTTATCAAAAATGATATAATGTGTCTGGTGTTACCATAACGGTGGCGGTTAGCTCATCTCTCTATTAATTGTTAAAATAGGAGGTGATGTCTATGAGTATAATGGAATTCATTTCTATTGTTTCACTTATTATTGGTGTGTATAGCTTAGCTAAAGCACAAAATAAAAAGTAACCGCCTCTAGCAAAGTCAGGTTACTTTAACCTTATCGGAGCTAACCGTCATCGGTAGCACCTTTTTACATCCTCATTGTACCATAGTTAATGTTTAAAATACAAACAAAATATATTTCATAAATACTTGTATTATATAGATTAATGTTGTATAATACATATATGAAGGAAAGATTGTCAACAAGTTATATCTATTGCAACTGTGAATACGAAGTCGTTTTCTTGCCTAAATACAAGCGTAAAGTGCTTATTGGCCAAGTAAAAGAAAGACTGGAACAGATCATCTTGGAGCAATGTCAACAGATGGAAGTTGCACTACTGATGTTAGATACGCAAGAAGATAGAATCCACCTAAGAGTTCGTGTTGATCCGACAATGAGTATTCATCAAGTGGTAAAGCAGATTAAAAGAGAATCATCAGTTCAGTTAAGAAAGGAATTCAAAGAGCTTACCACGAAACTGCCTACTCTATGGGATAACAATTATTATGTAGCCACCATAGGAACAGCAGATATATGTGCAATAGAAGACTTCGTTAGAGAACAACCTACTTCACAAAGACAAAAAATTAAGTACAAAAGCTAAAGAAAAGGAGAAAAAGAATGAGAAAAATTATTGAATTAGCACAAGAGTTTCCTACTATCTTTGGAGGAATGAATGAAACTGAAATCGCACAACATGTATGGGATTTACAAACAAGTGGTGAGTATGAATATGTTCGAAGAGACGGAATAGGGACATTTGATATTAACGACAATGTTGAAATTGAGAAAGGTGAGTATTACGACAGTTGCGAAGGAAAAACAAGTTTAGAATTACATCCACACAATGCTAAGAATTACAATTTAATAACAATATACTTAAATATTACTTTATGGGATTTTCATGAAGATGAAGGTGTTTATTATTATGAATCACATGAAATGATTGGTTGGGAGTTAAACTTCTAATGAAAAAAGCAATAGTAGTAATTGATATGCCAAAAGATTGTGCTAATTGTGAATTAAAAAGTAGTTTGTTTTGTGCAATAAATGGTGAGAGTTTATATACAACTGTTATTCAAAATGAAGATAAACCTACTTGGTGCCCTTTAAAACCTTTACCAGATAAAAAGACTGAAACAATTGATGTTACAGGAATGTGTTATGGCAAAGAAGTAGAAGAAGCATTGAAAAAATGCTGGATAAACATAGGTTGGAATAATTGTTTAGAAGAAATAGAAGGTGAATAAGAATGAAAGAGATTAAAACTATTTATTCTTGTGATTGTTGTAAGAAAGAAGTTAGTTCTGAAGAAGATTTAATCATAGTTAAGCTTCCATACCAAGTAGCTGTAAATACCACTGGTTCTTTCATTTCTTGGGAAATGATTGATGAATATAAAACTGCTATAGCCTTTGAAATTTGCCAAGACTGTGCAAAGAAAATTGTTGAAGGATATAGAAAATATATTGATGTAAGCAACAACCCTTATGAAAGTTGGAAGATAGAGCTAAAAAGCGAAGGGGAAAAACAATGAACAAAATGATATTAGATAAGCGATTGGAGAAAAAAATGAAAGCAACAAAAATAATAGTTAAAAAAATTAAATCTGAATACTTTATTGATGTTATTTTAGGCACAAAAACATTTGAATTAAGAAAAGAAGATGATGTTAGGTATGAAGTTGGTGATACGCTAATACTTAATGAAATTGATAATAATAAGAACTTAACAAATCGTAGTGCTGCATATAGCATCACTTATGTATTAAGGGGTTATGAAGGACTTGAAAAAGGTTATGTGATATTGGGCATAAAGCCTTTAGGTGAAGAAAATGAGTGATTTAATCAGCAGACAGGCGGCAGTTGATGCGGTAATGAAACTTATGCCATGCCTGACAACGCCAGATGGGACTGGGAAGTTCGATGACGAGATATCTAGGGTGCAAGAGATGTTCGTTGATATTGGGCAGGTGCTTAATGACCTTCCATCCGCAGGGCGAAAAGGCAAGTGGATAAAGAATAGATATTGTTCTTTTTGCGAATGGGATAAAAACGATTTCAGCTACATAAGCGGATGGAAAGAAAACTTTTGTCCCTGTTGTGGTGTGAGTATGGTTGAAGATATGAGATGTGAGGGAGAATGAAAAAAGCATTTAAAGCCCTAACGGAAATCCAGCTTGAACAATTATCAAATATGAAGATTGACAAGCATTTCATTTCAGCTGCAGACATTGAAAAGGTGACTGATATATTAGACCTCGACAATCTCAATACCGAAGAAGATTTACGAGCTGTCAGAAACTCAGTTGTAAGATACTTTATGGACGAATCAGACACCAGTTCAGATTATGATTTATACAGCCAACGCCAAACAACCATGAGCGGTATTGTTGCTGTAATTGATTCAAAATTGTTCGAAAAAGGCTATTTATATTAAGAGGATATATATCATGTATAAAAGAAAGAAATTAAATATATTAAGTTTATTGTTTGGAATAGTTGTCTTCTTTATCTTGTTTGGCTCTTTCTTTGCCGAACAGGACTGGGATGGTATTTTCAATAATATCAAAAAACAGGTTCAGGTTGAGACAGACTTGTATGATGTAATTTATGTCATTGACGGCGACACCATCATAGTCAATATAGATGGAGTAGATACAAAGGTTAGGCTAATTGGAATTGACTGTCCTGAATCAGTTCACGAAGATCAAAGCAAAAATACACCAGAAGGTAAACTTGCATCTGAATTTACAACTAAGCTTTTAGAAGGTCAAAAGGTTAAGCTAGAATATGACGTTCAAACTAAGGACTCTTATGATAGAACATTGGCTTATGTATATTTAGAGGATGGAACAATGGTTAATGAAAAGATTATCGCAGAAGGCTATGCTTATCCTTTAACCATAACTCCAAATGTTAAATACCAGGATAAAATAGGAGAGGCTTTCCAAGAGGCAGTTAAAAACAAGAAAGGGTTGTGGTTGGATGAGAACTAAATGTTTTATTGTATTCGCAATATTGATTATGCTATGTGGATGTAAAACAGATCCTAACAAAGACATCCCAGTATTAGAAAAGGTATAAATTAAACGTAACGTCTAATTTGATACTAAATTCTTATGAAAACGACAATGTAATAAGGTATAAAATAAACGACCGTTTAATTTGATACAAAATAAGGCCGCTAAAATCGTTTTAATGGACAATTATACGAAAAATAAAATCTAAATTGATTACAGAGGCACTTACAGAACACAAAAATCATAAAAAAACAACAAAAAGTACAAAAGGAGGATTTGCACATGAAAAACTTACCTTACCCATTAAACGAATGGTATTGGGATTACAGGAACACAAAGTTCTACCCAGAAGCAGGAACAGAAGCAACATTCAATCTTGAAGATGGAGCTTTAAAAGAAGATGGAAGTGTTGATTATGCAACATTTAAGATTACTGGACCATTTCGTTCAGCTCCACACGTTGAATACATTTTATACAAATGGAATGTTGGGGAGACAACAAGCAACATTACAGTTCAAATGAGCGGGCCTCTCACAGAAGAAGAAAGAATAAACGAACTTGAAAGAGCAAAGGATATTTCAATTTATTTCTTTGAAGAATTACAATCCATTAGAAGAGAAAAACAATACTGGCTAAAACATTATAATGATGATAATAGGAGTGATAACTTATGTCATTAATCTATGGTATCTGCAGAGTATCTACTCCAAAGCAAAACATAGAGCGTCAGGTTCGTAATATCAAAGCTGTATATCCTAACGCTTACATTGTTAAAGAGACTTATACAGGAACAAAGCTAGAGGGTAGAAAAGAATTTGAGAACGTTTTGAAGAAAGTTAAGCCAGGAGACACTTTAGTCTTTGATAGCGTTTCAAGAATGTCTAGGAACGCAGAAGAAGGTTTTAATCTATACAAACAATTATTTAATGATGATGTAGAGCTTGTCTTCTTAAAAGAACCCCATATAAATACATCCGTTTATAGAAATGCCTTAGCCAACACCATAGAGGACACAGGCAACGACATAGCAGATATTTATATCGAAGCTACTAATAAAGTATTGCTGCTAATTGCAGAGCAAAGCATTAAGTTAGCTTTCGAACAATCACAGAAGGAAGTTGATGATCTGAGTCAAAGAACAAAGGAAGGATTAATAACTGCCAAGTTGAACGGTAAGACTCCTGGGCGTAAAAGAGGAACAAGACCAAACATAAAGAAAGAAGCAGATGCCAAAAGAGAAATACAAAGAGTCAACAAGGCTTTTGGCGGTCAGTTAAATGACAATGATACCTACAAACATATTGGTATATCTAAAGGAACATTCTACAAATACAAAAAACAATTGTTAGGAGGATACGGGAATGACAGATGAAGTTTTATATTATATTTACTGTGTAGCTGTAAGCAAGAAAGAAATCAATGCAGACAGGGCTAAAGCTTCAAAATTAATACTCTTAACCGAAGCCATTGGTATTACTCAAGATAAAGTAGAATATCCAAACGATTACTTGTTTATGTATGTTGCACCTGAACTTCAAGCTGCAGGACTAGACATTCTTAAAAAAGAATATTCATCATCAAAGATTGCGTACAATCAAGCAATTGAAGAAGGTGCATTAATCCATTTGTTAAAATCACAACAAAAGGACAAATATAAAGGAATTCCTGAAGAGATGTCAGTTTATATCGTTTCTCCTGCTTATGATGTGAATTAACTTGAAATCATTCTTTCAATTTCCTATAATGAAATTGTACTTAATAACAAATTGTCAATTATAAACAAGAGAATACCTATCCAGCAACTTATTTTAGTTGCTTTTTTCATGCAGAAAGGTTGTGATTATATGCGATACAATTTGTTAGAAGTATATGGCGAAAAGCTTATCAAATACCTGTATCTTAAACATAAAGCTAAACTTACCACTTGGACTCATGGCAATCCAATTTTCTTTACTGGCTATGAAGAAATAGGAACAGAATATGCTTCACTTAAAGTTGTTTATGAAGATAACTCAGTATATGAGTATATTATTTGTCTAAATAATCCAAAAGAGATTTCACAACAACGTGTTCATTTCCGTTCAGACATTAATTTCGCAAAAGGGATTGCAGTTACAGTAGCAATCTAGTAGAATGTAAGTGAAGAAAATAACAGATTATAAATTATTAAACAAGGTATTCTTAGCAACCAAACGCTTTTTGGTTGTTTTTTTGTTTGTAATTGACTACCTGTTGTTTTCTGAAGTACAAAAGCCAGAAAGGAAGGTAGAGTAAATTATGGCAATTAATACTAACGTAGTTGTGTTGGAAGGACACATGACAAAAAATCCTTCAATTACAGTTGTAGGAGACAACAAAAAGAAATGTGAATTCACTTTAGGTGTAAATCACGGAAAGAACTCAAAAGGTGAAGAAAGATCAAGTTTCTTCCAAATTCAATGCTGGGGAAGTATGGCAGAGTTCATTTCAAACTTTGGAGAAAAGGGAGCACACCTAAACGTCACAGGAGAACTGGTTGCTGAATCTTGGAAAAAAGAGGATGGCACTTATGGCAACAAGGTTTATGTCAGAGCAAACTCTGTTCGATTGTTGGACAAAAAAAGTGATAATGCTTCAGGACCAGCTGACACTGCAGCAGAAAACAGTGTTGAAGTTGATGGTGAAACAATCACATATCCTTGGCCAAGTGAAGAAGATCCATTTTAAAAATGAAACGAGGACCTAGAAAAAGGTCCTTTTTTCTTGCTCTCATAAGCTATGTGATGATAATAAAGATTTTATTGGTATTTATGATTTGTTATAATTTTAGTGAGAAAAATGGAGAAATGATAATATGCCAATAATATACAGCTCAATTAATTTAGATGAAACGTCATTTCAATACAATTTTTACAATGAGGTTTGTTTAAGAGATGTAACTATTTCTAGAAATACAGACGGTTTTCAGGACGGAACAATATTTGAACATAAGACTAATGTAATGAGTTATGGAATGAACAAAGCATTATCACAAGCATTAATATATTTGGTTAGATTTAATCAAGATGGCATTCCAATACCTAAAAATATTATGTTGGTTAGCCAAAGCGAAGGTAAAGCATACGTATTTAATTCTGAAGATTTTATTGAGATTATAAACGACATTCCTACTTATTCTAATTTATCAGCAAGTAATGGTATTCATGGTTTCACGACTAGAAAAAAACCATTAGAAATAAAATTTGATTTATCAAACGCTAGAGGAAAAAGAGAAATAACTGACTTTTTAAGTAAAGAACCACAATATACCAAAGTAAATATTGATAAGCATAATGTTTATGGTTGGTCAGAATACTACTATTCACACGCAAAAGAAAATGGTCAAAAAGATAAGAAAAAAGATTTCTTTGAAGAACTAAGAGAACCAAAAAGAACATTAAAAAAATATATAAATAAATGGGAAGGGAACGAAAGAGACTTTGAGCTTATTATGGATATGCTAAATGATCCACAGGCTAAAAAGGATCTAGGTGCATTTTACACACCGCCACTTTATGCAGAAAAAATAACAGAAGTTGTTAGAAATGCGATAAAAATAGTCCCAAAAGATAATGACTATATTATTCTTGATAGATGTAGTGGAGCTGGGATTTTAGAAAATTTTTTAAATGA
>CADBLN010000185.1 GCA_902795525.1 uncultured Erysipelotrichaceae bacterium
GGGTCACCCACACGGTAGTTTATCCTGGGACCCACATGGTAGTGTAACCTGGGGTGTGCTTCTACCCACACACTAGTTTACATTACCGAAACTTTTTAGTGGAAGATTGCTAAAGCTGATTTTGCATGACTTAATAAATCACTGTACATTGAGATGTTTGCCACTTTTGCTGCATTACTTACCTGCATTACATCAATCCCAGCATCTATCTTTATCATTGTGCTTGCCAATAATACTATTACTGCGATTACCACTACTACTGTAAATACTTTTGCCACATTTATTAACTTATTTGTCATCCTTCTCACCTTTTTCTTCCTTTTATTGGTTTCATTCTAGCAACTCTTTATTAAGAAATAACTTTCCGTTTATTAAGATTTTATAAATTGTATTTTCCCAGGCAAAAGAAAAAGAGCTGTTAAACAGCCCTTCATCTTAATTAATCTTCAACTTTTGCCATCAAATTCTTGAAACGTTTTTGGGCATCAGTTTTTGCTTTTTCATATAAAGCTTCAGCTTGTTCAGGATTAACCTTAACTAAAGCATTATATCTAGCTTCATCCATCAAGAAGTCTCTAAACTTTTCAAAATCAGGTTTAGTGAAGTCGACAGTTAATGGTTTTTCATTTCTTGGATCATAACGATATAATGTTACATATCCACATTCAACAGCTTCTTTTTGAACTTGTTGTTGTTTTGATAAGCCACCCTTAATTCCATGTAATTCACATGGTGAATAAGCAATGATTAATGATGGTCCATTATAGCTTTCTGCTTCCTTGATAGCTTTGATAGCTTGAACTCTATTAGCGCCCATACAAATGCTTGCTACATATACATGGCCATAAGACATAACAATTTGTCCTAAGTCTTTCTTAGCTACAGCTTTACCACCAGCAGCAAATTGTGCGATACTAGCAGCTTGTGAGCTCTTTGATGATTGACCACCTGTATTTGAGTAAACTTCTGTATCTAGTACTAATACATTAACATTTAGATTATTAGCCATAACGTGGTCTAATCCACCATAACCGATATCATATGACCAACCGTCACCACCAACGATCCATACTGAAGCACTAACTAGATCTCTTTGATCTTTTAATAAAGCTTTAACGTTTTCGTTCTTACTAGCTTCTAATGCTTTAACTAGTTGAGGCTGTAAACGTTTTTCTTCTGGGCGGTCACCACTAATCTTTAAGTACTCTTCGAACAATGCTTTCAATTCTGGTTCAACATTATTCAATTCATCTTCCATAATCTTTAACATTGCAGCCTTCTTATAGCTTCTAGCTAAAGCCATGCCATAGCCATATTCGGCATTGTCTTCGAATAACGAGTTAGCCCATGCAACACCATTGCCATCTTCATCTTTGACAAATGGAGTTGAAGGTGTTGACCCACAATAGATTGATGAACAGCCTGTTGCGTTAGCAACTAACATGTCAGGTCCAAATAGTTGTGAAACCAATCTGTAGTAAGGAGCCTCACCACAACCTGGACATGAACCTGGAACTTCAAAGTAAGGTTTCAAGAACTGAGCACCCTTTGGAGTATCTGTTGAGAAGTATTCACTCTTGTATTCAACATTTTTATATAGGTAATCAGCTAATGGAGCTTCACTTAATTGTTCCTTAACATCTACCATTTCAAGAGCCTTATTTCCAGCTTTTCCTGGACATTCTTTAACACACAAACCACAGCCAACACAATTGTCTGGTGAAACTTGAATTCTAAATTGTAATGCTTCAACACCCTTGCCCATTGCTTGAATTGTGGCAAATTCTTGTGGAGCATTCTTGATTTCTTCTTCCGTTAATAAGAATTGTCTGATTGTAGCATGTGGACATACAAATGAACAGAATCCACATTGGATACAGTTTTCAGCATTCCACTTTGGAACAAATGCTGCAATATTTCTATGTTCGTTATATGAAACATTATTACGCATTGAACCATCTAACAAACCAAACTTAGTAAATGCTGATACTGGCATATCATAGCCTTCTAGATAACCCATCTTAGTTACATGTTCATCTAAATAAGCATCTCCAGTCTTTGGTAATTCGAACTTAGGATCTAATTTAGCCCATTCTTCCTTAACAGGAACTTGAACTAAACCGTCGTTTCCTGAATCAATTGCTTTATAGTTCATCTCTACAACATCATCACCCTTACGTCCATAAGTCTTTTTAGCAGAAGCCTTCATTAACTCTAATGCTTGCTCATAAGGCATGATTTGTGGATTTAGTGCAAAGAAAGAAGATTGTAAAATTGTGTTAGTATGTCTTCCCATGCCGATTTCAGCTGCAATGTCAGTTGCATTAATGATATAGAACTTAGCATGTTTTTCAGCTAATTGAACTTTCATTCTATTAGGAATGTAATCAACAACTGCCTCTGCATCCAAAGTTGTATTTAATAGGAATGTCCCGCCATCTTTTAATGATGACAACATGTCATATTTCAAACAATATGAATCTAATGAACATGAGATAAAGTCTGCATTAGTTACATAGTAAGTTGAACGAATTGGACTTGGTCCAAAACGTAAGTGGCTTCTTGTAACACCACCAGCCTTACGTGAGTCATATTGGAAATATGCTTGTGCATATTGGTCAGTATTATCACCAATAATCTTAACTGATGCTTTATTGGCACCAACTGTACCATCAGAACCTAAACCCCAGAATAAACATGAAGTATAGTCGCCACTTACGGTGAACTTAGGATCTGGTGTTAATGACAAATTAGTAACATCATCAACAATACCAATAGTAAATTCTTCTTTTGGATTTTCTTTAGCTAATTCATCATAAACAGCTTTGATTTGGTTAGGTTGAGTATCTTTACTTGAGATACCATAACGTCCACCAATTAACTCAATGTCATGACCTTTTAAGATGTTCATAACATCTAAGTATAATGGTTCACGTGTACCCATTTCCTTAGTTCTATCTAGTACTGCAATTTTCTTTACAGTCTTAGGTAAAACATTAAAGAAGTATTTAGCTGAGAATGGACGATATAGATGAACCTTAATTAAGCCAACTTTTTGTCCGCTTGCGTTTAATGCATCAATTACTTCTTCGATTGTTTCATTTACAGAGCCCATAGCGACGATAACTCTATCAGCATCTGGTGCACCATAATAAACAAATGGTTTATATTCTCTTCCAGTATGTTTCGAAATCTCTTTCATGTAGTCATTAACGATGTCTGGAACAGCGTTGTAATGTACATTTTGAGCTTCTCTGCCTTGGAATGTAATGTCATCGTTTTCTGCACCACCTCTAGTAACAGGATTGCCATGAGGATTCAGTGCATTCTTACGGAAATGATCTAAAGCATCTTGATCAATCAAACTCTTTAGATAATCATAGTCCATTACTTCAATCTTTTGAATTTCATGTGAAGTTCTAAAGCCATCAAAGAAATGGATAAAAGGAACTGATCCTTTGATAGCTGATAAGTGCGCTACACCTGCCAAGTCCATTGCTTCTTGAACTGAGCTACTCGCTAACATACATGCGCCAGTTTGACGACATGCATAAACATCTTGGTGATCACCAAAGATGCTTAAAGAACGGCTAGCAAGTGATCTAGCTGCGACA
>CADBLN010000186.1 GCA_902795525.1 uncultured Erysipelotrichaceae bacterium
ACAATGATACCAAAAAGCATCAAGGCCTCTACTCGCTGCTATTTTGGAGTCTAATTGTCTTATTGAACCTGCTGCGGCATTTCTAGGATTTGCAAACAGTGCCTCTCCGGCAGATTCTCTTTGCTTATTCAAGGCCTGAAAACTGTTTTTTGGCATGTATACTTCACCACGAATATCTAATTCTGCCATTTCATCTATATGAAGCGGCAAAGATTTGATGGTTCTGACATTCATTGAAACATCTTCACCAGTGACCCCATCTCCTCTAGTGACAGCCTGTTGAAAAGCACCATCACGATAAATAATAGACATTGCCAGTCCATCTATTTTTAGTTCTACTATGTATTCCACTGGGCCAACTTCATTCTCAATTCTATTACAGAATTGTTTTACCTCTTCATAGTTATACACATTTCCCAAAGACAACATATTTCTTTGGTGCACAATTTTAGTAAAACCTTCTGCCACATATCCTCCAACCCTTACAGTTGGTGAATTTGAATCAGCAAATTCAGGATGTTGTTTTTCTAATTCCTTTAGCTCATTCATTAAACGATCAAACTCAGCATCTGGAACACTAGGATTGTTGTCACGATAGTATTCTAAACTATATTGATTTAGCAGTTTCCTTAACAGCTCTATCCGCTCACGTGCTTCACTCATCTTTTTTCTCCTTTTTATGTAATTTCGGAAAATTTAGTGACAGTGTTTTTGTCATGTATGGGTATGCAAATGCAATATCACCAAAATTACCATTGACACTAATAACAACCCCTTCACCAAAATCGTCATGAACCATAATGTCACCTGGTTTTATGTTTACCGGTTTACGCTTAATAATGGTGTCTTTTGTATTTCCTTCACCATTAACTTTGATTGTTCTACTTTCAGCAATTTTAACTCCTTCACTTTTGACGAACTCTTCATCTACTTCATCCAAGAAACGCGAAGAAAATTTATTGCCCCCAGTTGTATAACTATAGCCCATGCTTTCAGTAAGATATAGATGTTCCATTGCCCTTGTGAAAGCTACATATGCCAAGCGTCTTTCTTCTTCTAGCCCTTTTACACCTTCTTGCATGCTTTTATCACTAGGGAAAATCCCTTCAGACAATCCCACAACAAAGACATTCTTGAATTCCAATCCCTTCGCACTGTGAACTGTCATCAAAGAAACAAACTTGCCACTTCTGTTTGTTTGGATATCAGTATAGAGAGTTACCATTTGTAAATAATCTTCTAAGTTATTGTCAGGAAAATCTTGTTGATAAGTATGCAAATCATTTATTAATTCTTTAATGTTCTCTAATCTATCTTCATCCTTTGGATCTTCAGAAACTTCTAGCATATTGCGATAACCACTCTCATCAAGAATCATTTGTAAAATGTATTCCAAAGGCATCTCTTGGCTCCTGGTTTTCCAATCCTCAATCTTTTCAATTAGTTCATCCAAAGTGTTTCTACTCCTTGGTGGTAATTCAGCCTTCTTGGCTTGCTCATACATTGAAATCCCATTACTTCTTGCATCTTCCAGCAAGCCATCAACTGTTTTAGTGCCAATGCCTCTCTTTGGAATGTTAATTATTCTCTTGAACGATAAATCATCCTGATTCACTAACATTCTTAGGTATGATAAGCAATCCTTAACTTCTTGCCTTTCGTAGAATCTTACTCCACCATAAATCACATATGGAATTTTAAAATCCATTAATGATTTTTCAAATGGACGAGATAAGTAGTTGGAGCGATAAAGAATGGCACAGTCATCAAAATCATAATCATTATTTACAACCAGCTCTAGAATTCTTTTGGAAACATAAATAGCTTCATCATCTTCGGTTGGAGCCTTGAAACGAACTATTTTATTGCCGTTTTCATTAGCAGTAAAAAGGTTCTTATCAATCCTGTTCTTGTTGTACTTGATTAAGCTGTTTGCTGCACCAAGTATCATTTGCGTAGAACGATAGTTACGCTCTAGAACAATGGTTTCACAAGGTTTGAAATCATATTCAAAGTTCATAATTATGTTTATGTTTGCCCCACGCCAAGTGTATATTGTTTGATCTGGATCTCCAACTACGTAAAGATAAGTATTATCTGTTGCTAACAATCTAATCAATTCATACTGAACATTATCTATGTCTTGA
>CADBLN010000187.1 GCA_902795525.1 uncultured Erysipelotrichaceae bacterium
CATTTTTGAGACGATAATACTGGGATAATAACAGTTTTATATTCGCTCCCTTGTGATTTATGAACTGTCATAGCATAACCTAAGGTTATATTTTTCAAGTCTTGCTTATGATACTTGGCAACAGATCCGTTTTCCCATTCAACTGTCATTTCCATTCCCCAGTCTTCACTATCGTTGTCAATATTGGTAATTATACCTATATCACCATTGGATGCGTCCTGAGTGTTCTTCCACATCATTACCCTATCACCTTCCCTGTAAGAAGTTGCACCAGAAGTGCAAGATACAGCTTGAGGATTCATCAGGTCCTGGATAATGTTGTTGAGCTCGTCTGACACGCAGCGGAACCTGCCGTTTTGAGTTCCACGCAAAGGTGTAATAAGAGCCACGTTTTCATGGCCTTCTCTATTTGCGTAGTACTGGTAGGCACGCTTTATCATAGAAATTGCTTCCTCTTCGTTAGATACGACTGCATGGATTGTGTCGTCATCGTATTTGAAGTTACTGATTCCTTTAATGACATTAATGCTGTTAGATACGATACTTTCACCTTCAGTTCTGAAGACCTCAGTAAGTTTGCTAACTGGTAGTGTTTCGGATTCGATAATATCCTTCAAACAACATCCAGCAGATACACTTGGAAGTTGGTTTATATCTCCTAAGAATATCAAATGGCAGTTCTTATCAATTGACCTTAAAAGCATTTCCAATAGCAATGTATCAACCATAGATGTTTCATCAACAATAATCAATCCTGAATTAATTGTTGTTTGAGGAGTTGTTGTCCCTTCAAACAAACCTAACCTTGAATGAATAGTATGTGCAGGCATTCCTGTAACCTCTGTAATCCTGCGTGCAGCCTTTCCTGTTGGAGCCAATAAAACAATATCGGCTTCAGGGAAAATGGCTTTGTAGGCACTAATAATGGCGTTAGATACAGTAGTTTTGCCTGTTCCAGCACCACCAGTGATAACAGAAACTCTATTGGTCAAAGATTGAATAACTGCCTCTTTTTGCTTATCCGATAAAGTGATGTTAAGGAAATCGACAATGCTTTTGAGCTTATTTTTCTTTTTGACGCCAATAGACTGCATTTCTAATAGTTTTGAAGCGATATATCGTTCTGCTTCATAATACTTTGCTAGAAACATTTTATGACCTTTATTAATGATGTCGTGCGACTTAATTAAAGAAAAAATGGTATCAACAATTGCTTGTTTATTTACCACTTCTTTAGATATGCCATCATTAAGTTTTTCATAGGCTGCATCAATGAGATCCGCATCAATTGCGTAAGTATCACCTATATTGCTAAATTCTCCTAAAGCTTCCAAGACACCTCCAGCAATTCTATCTGGTGAATCTAGTGAAAGCTTTAAATATCGAGCAATGGTGTCACATGTTTTGAAACCTATTCCTTTCGTTTCCATAAGGTCAAATGGATTTTGTTCGATAATATCCATAGCTGAATAACCATAAGCGTCATTTAGCAAGGATATTTGTTTAGAAGTTAAGCCCATTGGCCCAAGCTTCTTGGTAAGTTCCTTTAGAGATGTTATTTGCTGGTATCCGTTAACTATAGTTTCATATTTATTTCGGTCCATGCCTTCAATCGAAAGCAATTGGGCAGGGTTGTTTTCAATTATTTTAAATATTTCAACCCCGTAAGTATCAACCATAGTGTTAATTACAGTTTTACCAACTCCCGCAAACTCATCTGATCTGAAGAAAGCTTTCAAGCCAGTATTTGACATTGCGAGTGCCATTTCGAAACTCGTGACATTAAATACACGCTTACCATTTTCAACACTAGACTCCCCTTCAAAGAGATAGAATGTGTTGTTATTTGTTGGAATTCCTACACCCTTGCAGGTAACGAATTCTTTTGACGTGCCATTTAGACACAGGTAAATTCCAATGTGGAAGTCACCTTTTGTAAACACACTCTTATAGTGTTTAACAGTAATCCTTTCCATTTTTGCCTCCTTTTTGTGAACCAAGCATAAAAAAAGCAACTTACGCTGCTTAAAGAATATACTTTGGTTACAATTATCAATCTGTTATTTATTTACGAGTTTATTATAACATGATAAATATATAGCTACAATAAAAAAAGAGGTCGCATTAAAGCAACCTCTCCATTTTAGCAAAATAAATCACCATCTTCCTTATTCCAGATTTCGTATTCTTGCCAGTAATAGCCGTCCCACTCAATTTCAAACACTCTATCGTTATTTACATCCATAGTGTATTGTATGGCAGCAGTTCTACTTTTGAAGTATTCGTTGTCATTTTGTGGATCACTATCGGATACTGAAACGTAGTGTGTAGAGAATTCGTCATAACCCCAATAGTCATCTTCAAAATATCTACGAGAAATAACATTGTTATTATGTTCTTTCTTTTCGATAGTATATAGATAATCATCATTGTAATAATTATCACTATCTAACTTTCGGCATGACTCTTCGATATAAGACATAACTTGAGTGAATTCAATGTCGCTTAGCTTTATCTCTCCTGTGTAATTTCTCCAAATAACATCTAACAAATCACGATATATTTTTTGAAGATCTTGTTTAGGAGTGTAGATAGCTGGCGAAACTGGTTTTAAATCAGGCGTCCAATAACTCTTAGGGGTAATGTATCTATAACCTTTATAAGTTGTGTTTGAATAATAGCAACCATTATCCTCAATAAAGTCGCCTATTAAGGTATAACCTTCATTAGACAAGAATGCAAGCTTATTGGTACCGATTTTGCTTTTAATTAAATCAATTGTAGTCTTGTTTCTTAGGAAATTATGAGGTAAGTTTCTCAAATATTTGATAAATACTTGAGTATCGCTTATTTTGTCATTTCCTACAAAGCCATAAGAATCTAAGATGCCGTTATGTGCCAAGCCTAACTCAACATTATCACTTGTTTTGTTTTTGGTCCAGACGGAGAAAGGATGACAATTATATTCATCCTTTAATCCTGATGTTCCAATTCTAAAATGCAACACAACATCTGTTTTCTTTAACCAGTCTTCTTGAGCATGGATGTAGTCAATAAACTTATCTACATTGAAGAATCCCTTTTCGATATGAACCTTTTTGTTTGGAGTAACGAACATAATACCTGCACCATCACTATTTCTACGATACATTTCTTTAATTGTTTCGTCAGAAATCATTGGCATATTTTTAGGTTTAACAGCAATAATACACATTATCTGTCACCTCTTGAAGCCATTTGTCTGCACAAAGGATACAAACGGTCTGCTTCAACACTATTTCCGCTTAACAGTGCTTCTCTTAACATCTCTAACAATTCTTCGTGAGAATGTTCAATGAATGAATATAGGTCAACATCAACATACTCAAATCTACCTATCATACTTAGCATTTTCGAGATGTAAATATTATCCACCATAAGATGTCTAGGATTAAAAACGGTCAGCTCTGGATTGTTGCAAAAATCAACAAGCTTTAATAACAACTCAATTGTTCCATACAGAATTTCAACTGATAGTGTGCTTTCGAATATCCTGATTTCAATTGTGTTTGAGTGTTGTTGATTGACAGCTACACCATGTCCTGTTTGATAGCGAATCATAGAGTCGATTACTGCTTCTCTATCTGCACAGTGGTGGTATTCGCAATAACTTGTATCACTTCTACGAGCTATTGTGTACCAGAAGTTTCTTAAATCTCTGTGATTAACCAAAAAATAAAACTTCTGTAAAGAAGTTTCATTTAAAAATGCGTTACGGTTAATATGGATATGAAGTCCTGCAGATTGATTTGTTATTGCACCTGCAGCTGCGAAATCGCCTAACATTCTTTTAACTAAAGGTTTCACTTTTTTGAGCATGTTCCAAGTAAAGATGTGAGAATCGAATTCTACACCATTAACAGAACCATCTCTTTCTAAGTGTCCTAAACGAATATCAGTATTTTCGCTATAGATTTCAAGATTTCTTTGAGTTCCACTTGCTTGAACAGTTTCAATTTCGAACCCTATTGTCACGGAATCATCCTCTGTGATTATATCCTCATCTTTTAAGATGCCGATACGAGTGTAGATTCTATCACCGAAACCATACTCATGAACTTCTCTTAGATTATGCCTTGCATCAACCTCATTAATTCTGCTGAGTTGTTCTGACGAGAAGTATGGTAGTACGTTGTCAGTGGTAGAAGTAGATTGAGAGATGTTTAATGTTGTTTGATAACGCTCATTAAACTCTGCCTCTGTAATCCATTCACGAGTTTCTCTATCACGGACTATTCTTTCGAAATTAGCGTTCATGTACCATCCCTCAACTCTGTTGTAAAGAATTTCTCCATAACCTTCTTGAAGTTGAACACTCCAACGCTTGCAGCTACCTAATGCAGCTATTTTTGCCTTGATGACAATATCGGAATAAATCGATTCATTCCTTTTACAATAATTGTACATTTCTCTTGCTTTCATAAGCCCTCCCCTGCAGGTGTCTATGTTTTCCTGCTCGAACAGATTTGCTCGTCCCAACGCAAAAAAAGCCGTTGGGATTTCAAACGGAGAGCAAACGCCAAACTTTAGGTCTTATATCGCTTCAATCTGTTTGTTCCAACGGCTTAATATACTTACGTTGTTTTACAAATATGTTATTCTGTACAACTATATATTAACATAGACGATTTTAGCTTTGCAACACTAAGGAAAAGCAAACAAAAAAAGAGGTGTTTAACCTCTCGATTAGAATAAATACCCTGCTATAGAAGATTGTTGCTGACTTGCTAGCTTATTAATATGCAAGGATAGATTTAACATTGTTGTTATAAGATTGTCTGGTCTATCAATTCTGTTGTATATATCATATACACTTGCTATTGCCACTAACCGATCATCAGCTATCATGTGCATCATTTTGTCGTAAGCTTTTTTAAAGTTCTCTCTGAATAATCCATTAATTGCATCATCTTCCAAATCTACTACAAGATTGTAAATATCGAAGTCATCGTTATTCGACATGATATTATCTCTATAATCTAGTTCTGACAATATAGTTGCATATAGATAATTGATGATCCAGCTCTTTAATGTTTCTTCATTATGCTTGTCGAATTTAAAGTCCTTCAGAATGTCTTCAATAAATAGTTGCACTTCTTCGTTTGATTGAAGATTAATAAATCTTTCGTTTACATTACTCATATTTGCTCTTGTCATATAATTGATATCAATATTATCCATTAATATATTTATGTCTATATCTAATTCTCTAGCTATGTCTTTAAACATATCTGGTCTAGGAATGTTCTTATTTTTCTCCCATTTAGATATAGTTGTTCTTTCAACACACAACTTACTTGCTAGTTGTTCTTGTGTTAAATTCATTTGTTCTCTTTTTATCTTGATAATATTTCCGATCATATAGCTTTCTCCTTTGACTATATTTCATCATTAAAAGATGTGAAAATAAAGGGATTTAAAATCACATATAGAAAAAAGAGGCTGTTTTGCCTCTTGTTGTACCTGTTTTCTATTTTAATAATTCATACTTAAATAAATCATCTTCGATATAATCTTTATAATATTCTGATAATGACTTTTTAAAATCTCTAATCATGTTATCTAAGTCTCCATATTTTGCAACTGTTTTTTCACTTCCGTCAGCTTTTAATTCTTTTATTCGAAGATTAATTTCATCTTCTATTTGTGCTAAACCATAATTTATTTTATTATCAAATTCCTCGCAGTTATTTTTACAATATTTAACTATTTCATTAAATGCCGTTATCATTTCTTTTTCTTTAGAGTTGAGAGGAGATGACATAGCGATAAGTTGATTTAACTTCTTGTATGCTTTTGTTTTTTTGTTAATTAGCGTTAATTCGTTCTTATACTCTGTTCCATTTGTTGCAGTAAAGTGTTTGCTGTTATTTACGTGCGATAAACATGTATAAATCAAGCAACGTTTTAAAAACTCCTTGTCTTTTATATAAAGTTCCCCTTTGTCAGCTGTTGTAAAATAAATGTCTTTGTTGTGCCATTCGTTTGGTGAATATAGCTTTGCACAAAACAAAGGCAACTTTGTTTCAAAATTATCATCTCTTAAATAATAACCATATGATTGTTCAAGAGCATCTCTAGTTATAGTTCTTGTTAAACATCTGGAATTAGGATTTAAATTAAATGATGTTGCTCTTAAATATCCTACGATATTTTTGTTGTACTTAGCTTTCTTTTTGACATGTTTAGTTGTTTGTAGTCCTGTTCCGCCTTCTACACAAATATCTGTCTCTATATCGGTGGAGAAATTTCTTTTTTCATTAAATACATTAAATGTTTTATATACTTTTTTTATTTCTTTTGATCCCTCAAATTTTAACATTCCATTTACAATGTTATACATCTTTAAATTTATAACTTCATTTTCTTCTTCAACATTTTTCCACCAAATACACGATATGGCACTTGGTCCCGCATGAAAGTGTTCTCTATTAAACAAGTACCCATCCATAAATGTTTTATTAACCAAGTGTAAACTTTTATAGTATTTTATTGGGGAAAATAGAATATAACTATCGTTTGGTTGTCTTAAATAATATTTAAATGCACTCCAAATAAATAAATTATCCATTTCTCTATGAGATGCTTGATCAGTTCCTGCTTCTATAAACTTTTTATAAATAAAACTTTTTTCTTTGATTTCTGTTTTATCTTGTGCAGTAATATCTCTGTATGGTGGATTTTCTAAAAGTATGATGGTGCATTTACTATCGTCAATATATTTTTTAATTTCTGGATTTTCTAAAAATTCTTCATCAAGTGCATTGGCTCCTGACAAGTAACCGTACGTGTTTAAGTTTGGCATTATATCTGGATTAGTTTTATCAGGTATTGGTGGAACAATGTATCTCACTCTATCTCCGAACTTTTCTTTTAATACAATCCATTCTTTTAA
>CADBLN010000188.1 GCA_902795525.1 uncultured Erysipelotrichaceae bacterium
ATAAAACGTTATCTCATTTACAGCGGATAAAGGGTGAATCATATTAGCAATTGCCCCAATTCTGTTTAAAGCATAAAAAGTGTCTATTGCTTGAGGGCAATTTGGCATGCAAATTGTGACAGCGTCACCTTCACGAATACCAATGCTTGTTAATGATTTTGCGGTTAATTCGATTTTTTCTAAAAACTCACGATATTTAGTTTTTTTACCCATGAACTCATAAGCTACATTGTCTAGATGATTCTGTGCATTATGAGCGATAAGTTGAAACATGGTGAGTTGTGGATATTCAATTTCATGTTTTTCTTCAAAAAAGTTTTCCCATCTTTTTTCCATGATATATTCCTCCTACAAAACAATATTTTAACAAAAATCATTTTTTAAACAACTATAAAGCTAGTTTTATTATTATTTATTTTAAGTTATAATATTTGGGATAGATTGGAGTTATTAAATGTTTCTAAATCGTATTGAACTACAAGGATTTAAATCATTTGCTGATCATACAGTAATTACTTTTGAATCACCATATACAGGAATTGTTGGTCCTAATGGTTGTGGGAAAAGTAATGTTTCTGATGCAATTAGATGGGTTTTAGGTGAACAATCAGCTAGAAATATGCGTGGTAATAGCATGACTGATGTAGTATTTGCAGGAGCTGAAGGGAAACGTGGTCTCAATATGGCAGAGGTCACTTTGGTATTTGATAATTCTTCCCACTATCTAAACTCTGATTTTGAAGAAATAGAGGTAACAAGAAGACTATATAAAAATACTAATGAAAGTGAATACTTAATAAATAAAGTTCCTTGTCGTCTTAAAGACATTATTGATTTAACTCTGGATACTGGTTTAGGAAAGGATTCTTTAAGCATTATTTCACAAGGTAATATCTCAAGTTTTGCAGAAGCTAAGCCAATAGAAAGACGCGCTTTATTTGAAGAGGCTGCTGGTGTCGCAAAGTATAAAAAGAGAAAAACTGAATCAGTTAATAAACTTGAAAGAACTCAAGATAACATTGATAGGCTACAAGATATAGTTACTGAACTTGAAAAACAAGTTAATCCTTTAAGACGTCAAGCTCGTAAAGCTCAACAATACGAAATCAAAAAGGCACGCTTAACTGAAATTGAAATAGCTGTTATAGTTAATGACATTAAGAATTATTTAGTTGATTTAGATACCATTACCAAACAAATTGAAGATTTAGAATATCAAGATGCAGCTGGAGCTGCTTCTATTCAAATATTAGAAACAGAAGTTGATGATTTAAAACAACAAATAAAAGAACTGGATGATAGCGTTCAAAAACAACAGGATGACTTACTGAAGATTTTGGATGAAATCCAAATTTTAGAACGCCGAAAAGTAGAAGTTGACGAAAGGCGTAAATATGTACGTGAATCAGGTACAACTGAAGCTAAGATTCAACAGACTAAACAAATGCTTGACGAAGCTCAAAATGAGTATTTAAACCGCCAAAAACGATATGATGATTTAGAAGCACAGATTGAATTATTAACTCAGAAAGTTAATGACTATGAAAATGAACTTGTTGGAAAGCAAGAATTATTCGATAAGCTTTATAATGAAGTTAATTATCTGAATAATCGAAAGAGTGTTTTAGAAGCTCAGATACAAGCGCCATTCCAGAATCACGCTGGTGTTAGAAGCGTCATGGAAGCTAAAAATGCCTTGCCTGGCATTAGAGATGTTGTTAGTAATTTATTTACACCAGATGAAGGCTATCAACAAGCTGTTTCAGTAGCTTTAGGAGCAGCATTATATCACATTGTTACAACTGATGAAGAAGCTGCACGTACTGCTATTAATTATTTAAAGAATAATCATGTTGGTAGGGCAACATTTTTACCAATGAGTGTAATGCAACCGCATTATTTAAACAAAGACCATCTATTTATTGCTGAAAATACTGAGGGATTTTTAGGTTTGGCCAGCGATTTTGTTGAATGTGAAGAACAATATGACGGTGTTTTGCTTTCATTATTAGGTAATGTTTTAGTTGCCAAAGATCTTGTTGCTGCCAATGATTTAGCAACGCGGCTAAGGCAATCATATAACATTGTTACCTTGGATGGTGATATTGTCCATCGTGGTGGTTCAATGAGTGGTGGTTATAACAAACAAGTAGAATCACCAATGACAATTAATGCTTTGTTAGATGAAGTAAAGGCTAATTTGGAAACTAAACAAGCCTCATTGTCACAAGCAAATGATGAATGTGTTAGAATTCGTCGTTTAAAAATAGAAACCGAAGATGAAATTGTTTCGCAAAAGATTCAATTAGCTTCATTGTCCCAAATTTTAGCAGTCAAACGTGAAAAGTATGAGGAGCTTAAAGAGGAATACGAACGTATCTCGCCAGATAACGATAAAAACAATGAAGTATATGTTGATGAGTTAATCAACGATTTAAATAAAGCATATGCGTTGAGAGATAGCATTACTAATGAAATTGCTACCAAGCGTAGTCGTCGTACAAATAGCTCAAGCGAAGAACAAAGAAAAGAAATCCAGTTAAGACAAAAGCGTCAGGAGATTTCTTTAATTCAAAATAACTACAATAAGTACAAGGTTGAAAAAACCCGTCTAGAAACATTGAAAGATACCACTATTGAAAGATTGTCACGTGAGTATCATATGACCTATGAATTTGCTAGTAACAAGGAATTTGATGAGATTGATTTAGCTGAAGCAAAACAAGAAGTTTTAACATTGAGGGATGAAATAGAACGTCTAGGTAATGTTAACCTTGATGCACCTAAAGACTTCGAAGAAATTAATGAGCGTTATGAATTTATGGTGAGCCAGCTTAATGATCTACAAGAATCGAAGAATCAATTACTACAAGCCATAAATGAAATGGATACAGTAATGACTGTACAGTTTAAAGATATGTTTGAAAAAATCAATGAATCTTTAAACGAAGTTTTCACCATCTTGTTTGGTGGTGGCAAAGCGAAGTTGATTTTGGAAGATCCAAACGACATTTTAAATACAGGTATTGATATTGATGTTCAACCACCTGGAAAGTCTATTCAAAATATCAGACTTTTCTCTGGAGGTGAAAAATCATTAATTGCAATATGTGTCTTATTTGCAATCTTAAAAGCTAGACCAATGCCTTTATGTATTTTTGATGAGGTTGAAGCTTCTTTGGACCAAGGCAATGTTGATAGATTTGCCAAATATATCCATGAATTCTCTGGTGATTCACAATTCATTGTAATTACTCACAGACCTGGAACTATGACAGAATGTGATGTTTTATATGGAATTACCATGCCTCAACAAGGTGTTTCTAAGGTTATTAGAGTTAAGTTGAAAGAAGCTTTGTCATATGCAGATGAAGGAGCGACTGAATAATGGCTTTATTTGGTAAGAAAAAAGAAAAAGGTACATCTTTGAATGATTATCTTGATGGTTATAACAAATCAACGAATACACTCTCTTCTAAAATTACTGAATTGTTTGGTGGTACAAAAACCATTGATGATGACACATTAGAAGAATTGTTAGTTATTCTAATTGAAGCTGATGTTGGAGTTA